>NZ_JAVRBS010000002.1:398066-416945 GCF_034531155.1 Nostoc sp. ChiVER01
CACGAGTATCAAAAACTCGTCGGCGAGTATAAAAGACTCATTCACGAGTATCAAAAACTCGTCGGCGAGTATAAAAGACTCATTCACGAGTATCAAAGACTCGTCGGCGAGTATAGAAGACTCATTCACGAGTATCAAAGACTCGTCGGCGAGTATAAAAGACTCATTCACGAGTATCAAAGACTCGTCGGCGAATATAAAAAGTTCGTTCATGTAGTTCAAAGGGTACGTTACGCTTTCGCGCTAACACACCCGAAGACTGCGATCGCTTTATAATTGCGATGTCTACGACGGGCTATTCAGCATCGCACCACCAACGCTACAGGCATCGCTTTATGGCATACATTGAATATAGTTAGTAGTCGGCAATTCCATGAATATTCGTCAAGAACTTCTAAGTTTGATTGAACAACTGAATGATGAGCAGTTATCAGTATTGCTTGATTTAGCTCTTTCTTTCAAGAATGGCGAAAAATCTGTTAATCCTACTGTTGAATCTCAGGCTTATCAAGATTGGGTAAGTTCTGAAAATGATATTTACGACGAAGTATTTGCTGATGAACTTACAGCGCGGTGATGTTGTGTTGTGTCGAGTCCCCATGCCTTCAACGGGATTGGCACAGTTTAAAGTTCGCCCTGCTGTTGTAATTTCGGCAAATCACTTGAATCAAATTCTTGATGATTTGATGATTGTGCCTTGTACTTCCAACACTAATCGCCCTTTAACTGTGACGCAATATTTAATAACGGGCGATGAAATTGCCAGTGCAGGTATTAGAGTTGAGTCTGTGGTTCGCTGTGAGTCAATTTTTACATTAAATAAATCTATGATTCTCAGAAAGCTGGGTTCTCTTTCCTCTGAGGCAATTAATCAAGTGAATTTTTGTCTAATAGCGGCTTTGGAATTATAAATTACTACGATCGCTTTATAATTGCGATGTCTACGACGGGCTATTCGGTGTCGCAGCGATGAAACCAATTCATAAGCACTTATCCCAATTCTTTTGATGGAGAGACGGTTTCGTGAGCTTGAGAAGATGGTTTACTCAAGAAGAAACTCCAGATTCTTTGAATAGCAATTATTAGAAAACCAATCACAATCACTCCTGCTACCACTGGTAAAGCTAGCGCCAGCACAGATAGTCCGATTGCGACGAGCAATTCAATGGTTGACACAACTGGATTGGTTAATCCACCAGAAACGCCTGTAGAACTTATCCGCAATATATTCGTTAATCCCTGAGTTAATCCTGCGGTTCCACCACCAGCAACTAAAGCTAACGTCCATTGCACCAGTGGATTCATCTCTGGAGCAACGGATGCTGTGACGATTGTCCCGGCGATAAATGCCGCAGGAGTGGCTACAATATCCAGCAGATGGTCTAACCAAGGAATGTAATAACCGATAATTTCTAATGAACAAGCGACTGCAAAGACAATTACAGCTTGAGGTGTTTCCACCCAATCAAAGTTAGTCGGTAAATCTAAATGTCCAAAAACTGAAGCCACACTCAATGCTAGCAGTGGTACAAATACTCGAAAGCCAGCCGCCGCGCTCAAACTAATCCCCAGTAATAATTCAATAAATGTATTGAGATTGAACAAAGAATTTAAATCCATAGTAAGACTCAAGTTATACTCCTGGTGTTTTTTCCATCTTTGAGCTGAACGGAGTAACAACTCTAAGCTGTAATCCTAAGATAAGAAGCTTGGCGAAACTATTTCATCTGACTATGTGTAGAATTCAGTGAAATCCCACCTGTGTCAATACTGTGTAGGTTCTGCCTACAAGTCACCAGGATAAGCCAGCAACACCTCATGTAGAAACGCGATTTATGGCGTCTAAAAAACTGACACGTTAGAGAGACACGATAAATCGCCGTCTCTACAAGGAATTGCAAATTCTGTTATCGCTAACCTTGATAAATCAGGTCGAAATGAGCGAATAGGGAGTTTCAGCAAAACAGACTTTATTAAAAGATGCCGAAAATATCACAATCTTGGAAAATAATAAAGTAAGTCGAGTATCACAAGACTCACTTGATTTCCTCATTTCTTCTAGGAAAATATGACTCATTCTTTCCTTGAACGCCTGCGTAGTCCAGATAGCCCAGTCCTCGTCTTCGACGGGGCGATGGGAACCAACTTACAAACCCAAAATCTGACTGCTGAAGACTTCGGTGGCCCACAGTATGAAGGTTGTAACGAATACTTAGTCCACACGAAACCGGAAGCTGTCGCTAAGGTTCACCGCGACTTTCTCGCTGCTGGTGCTGATGTCATTGAAACCGATACCTTTGGCAGTACGTCCCTGGTGCTGGCAGAATATGACTTGGCAGACCAAGCCTACTACCTCAGCAAGACAGCCGCAGAATTGGCCAAGCGTGTAGCGGCGGAATTTTCCACGCCAGAAAAACCCCGGTTTGTGGCAGGTTCCATCGGCCCGACAACGAAACTTCCAACCTTGGGACATATTGACTTTGACACCATGAAAGCTACTTTTGCTGAACAAGCAGAGGCGCTGTGGGATGGTGGTGTCGATTTATTTTTGGTGGAAACTTGCCAAGATGTGCTGCAAATTAAGGCGGCGCTGAATGCCATTGAAGAGGTGTTTGCCAAAAAAGGCGATCGCAGACCGTTGATGGTGTCTGTGACAATGGAAAGCATGGGCACAATGTTAGTTGGTTCAGAAATCAGTGCTGTGCTGACAATTTTGGAACCTTACCCAATTGACATTCTCGGTCTAAACTGCGCCACAGGCCCAGACTTGATGAAACCACATATCAAGTATTTGGCAGAACATTCACCTTTCATCGTTTCCTGTATTCCCAACGCGGGTTTACCTGAGAACGTCGGCGGTCAAGCGCACTACCGCTTGACACCGTTGGAATTACGGATGTCATTGATGCATTTTGTTGAAGATTTGGGTGTCCAAGTGATTGGGGGTTGCTGTGGGACGCGTCCAGAACACATTCAACAATTGGCAGAAGTTGCTAAAGGTCTGAAGCCAAAAGTTAGACATCCTAGCTTAGAACCAGCAGCAGCATCAATTTACACCACTCAGCCTTATGACCAAGATAATTCCTTCTTGATTGTTGGTGAACGTCTCAACGCCAGTGGTTCCAAGAAGTGCCGCGATTTACTAAATGCCGAAGATTGGGATGGACTCGTTTCAATGGCGAGGGCGCAAGTCAAAGAAGGCGCACACATCCTTGATGTCAACGTCGATTATGTGGGACGCGACGGCGTGCGCGATATGCACGAATTAGTTTCGCGCATTGTTAATAATGTCACATTGCCCTTAATGCTTGACTCCACCGAATGGGAAAAGATGGAGGCGGGTTTAAAGGTTGCTGGTGGTAAGTGTTTGCTGAATTCCACCAACTACGAAGATGGGGAACCGCGCTTTTTAAAGGTGCTGGAATTAGCGAAAAAGTACGGTGCTGGTGTAGTCATTGGTACTATCGATGAAGATGGGATGGCGCGGACAGCCGAGAAAAAGTTTGCGATCGCCCAACGTGCATATCGTCAAGCTGTAGAATATGGCATACCAGCCACAGAAATATTCTTTGATACCCTAGCGTTACCAATTTCCACCGGGATTGAAGAAGACCGAGAAAACGGTAAAGCCACAATTGAAGCAATTCGGCGCATTCGTGAGGAATTGCCTGGATGTCATGTAATTTTGGGTGTATCCAATATTTCCTTTGGTTTAACTCCAGCCTCGCGGATGGTGCTAAACTCGGTGTTTTTGCACGAAGCGACAACGGCGGGAATGGATGCAGCCATTGTCAGTGCTAACAAAATTTTACCGCTCTCTAAGATTGACGCCCGCCATCAAGAAATTTGTCGGCAGTTGATTTATGATGAGCGGAAATTTGAGGGTGATGTTTGCGTTTACGATCCTTTGGGAGAGCTTACCACAGTGTTTGCCGGGGTAACAACTAAGCGCGATCGCTCCTTAGATGAAAGTCTCCCTATCTCAGAACGTCTCAAACGCCACATCATCGACGGCGAACGCATTGGCTTAGAAGAACATCTGAAAAAAGCCTTAGAAGAATATCCCCCTCTGGAAATTATCAACACCTTCTTGCTAGATGGCATGAAAGTTGTCGGGGAATTATTCGGTTCTGGACAAATGCAGTTACCCTTCGTCTTGCAATCTGCGGAAACCATGAAAGCGGCTGTTGCATTTCTAGAACCGTTTATGGAAAAATCAGAATCGGGTAACAATGCCAAAGGAACCTTTATCATTGCCACAGTCAAAGGCGATGTCCACGACATTGGTAAAAACTTGGTGGATATCATCTTATCCAACAACGGCTACAAGGTGATTAACCTGGGAATTAAGCAGCCGGTGGAAAACATCATCAACGCTTACGAACAGCACAAAGCTGATTGTATTGCCATGAGTGGTTTGCTGGTAAAATCCACCGCTTTCATGAAAGAGAATTTGGAGGTATTCAACGAAAAGGGAATTAGTGTCCCTGTGATTTTAGGTGGTGCGGCGTTGACTCCCAAGTTTGTCTATGAAGATTGTCAAAATACCTATAAAGGTAAAGTTGTTTATGGCAAAGATGCCTTTTCTGACTTGCACTTCATGGATAAATTAATGCCAGCAAAGGCTACTGGTAACTGGGAAGATTTGCAGGGATTTTTGACCGAAGTTGAAACTGCTGAAGTTTCGACAAATGGTCACAAAGAACCAAAAGCTACAACTGCTGAAGAAACATCTGCTGAACCAAAAGTAGTAGATACAAGACGTTCTGAAGCTGTGGCTGTGGATATTGAACGTCCCACACCGCCTTTCTGGGGAACAAAGTTGTTGCAGCCTAGTGATATTCCCATTGAGGAAATATTCTGGCACTTGGATTTACAAGCTTTGGTTGCTGGACAATGGCAATTCCGCAAACCAAAGGAACAATCTAAGGAAGAATATCAGGCTTTCTTAACTGAGAAAGTCTACCCAATTTTAGAAACTTGGAAACAGCGAATTATTGAAGAAAATCTGTTGCATCCCCAAGTGATTTACGGATATTTTCCTTGTCAAGCCGAGGGTAATTCTTTACATATATATGACTTAGAGAAGCAATCACAACAGGTTGCAACTTTTGAATTCCCCAGACAGAAGTCTTTAAGGCGGTTGTGCATAGCAGATTTCTTTGCACCGAAGGAATCGGGAATTATCGATGTCTTCCCCATGCAAGCGGTGACTGTAGGAGAAATTGCCACAGAGTTCGCCCAAAAGCTGTTTGCTGCTAATCAATACACCGATTATCTTTATTTCCACGGCATAGCAGTGCAGGTGGCAGAGGCTGTGGCTGAATGGACACACGCCAGAATCCGCCGCGAGTTAGGTTTTAGTGCTGAAGAACCCGACAATATTCGGGATATATTAGCACAACGCTATCGTGGCTCACGGTATAGTTTTGGGTATCCAGCTTGCCCGAATATCCAAGACCAATACAAGCAACTGGAGTTATTGCAGACTGACAGGATTAACTTGTATATGGATGAAAGTGAACAACTTTATCCAGAACAGTCTACCACTGCGATTATTGCTTACCACCCGTTAGCAAAATACTTTAGCGCGTAGAATTCTATTCCCTCAACCCTCGCCTCACTTCTGGCGAGGGTTCAAGGGGTAGGGAAATCCGAATCAGAAAATGGGGGCAAACAACGCTCAAAAAAGGTGCGATCGCCTAAGCTATGCTTTTAAAATCCTAATTGATATCATACCCTTCTGTGTTCTCCGGGTTTATCCTGGAAAACACAGGGTTAGCCTGTATTAACCACTATCATCATTTCAGATACTAACATCGAAGAATTACCAATTATGCTAGAACAAGGCACTATCAGTATTCATACTGAGAATATTTTCCCGATAATTAAAAAATCGCTTTACTCAGACCACCAAATCTTCTTGCGGGAACTCGTATCCAACGCTGTAGACGCTATCCAAAAGCTGAAAATGGTATCCCGCGCCGGAGACTACGCTGGAGATATCGGTGAACCAGAAATTGAAATTGCCATTGACAAAGATAAGAAAACCCTATCCATCTCCGATAACGGTATCGGGATGACCGCAGATGAAGTTAAGAAATATATCAATCAAGTTGCCTTTTCTAGTGCTGAAGAATTTATTCATAAGTATGAAGGCAAATCAGATCAACCGATAATTGGCCACTTCGGTCTTGGTTTTTACTCTTCCTTCATGGTGGCGCAAAAGGTAGAGATTGATACATTATCCTATCAAGAAGGAGCGCAGGCGGTTCACTGGACTTGCGATGGTTCCCCAGCTTTCACTCTAGAAGAATCGCCCCGGACAACTCGCGGCACTACTATTACTCTTAGCCTGCAAGGAGAAGAGGAGGAATTTCTAGAGACTGCACGAATTAAGAATCTTGTCAAGACTTACTGTGATTTCTTGCCAGTACCAATTAAACTTGATGGCGAAGTATTAAATAAGCAAAAAGCACCGTGGCGAGAGTCTCCAAGTAACCTGAGTCAAGAAGATTATTTAGAGTTTTATCGCTACTTGTATCCTTTTCAAGAAGAACCTCTGTTGTGGGTACATTTAAATACAGACTATCCGTTTATCATCAACGGGATTCTATATTTCCCCAAAATGAGGCCCGATGTAGATGTTACAAAAGGGCAAATCAAGCTATTTTGCAATCAAGTTTTTGTTAGCGACAACTGCGAAGAAATTATCCCGCAATTTTTGATGCCAATGCGGGGTGTGATTGATAGTACTGATATTCCCCTGAACGTATCGCGTAGTGCCTTGCAAGGCGATCGCACCGTGAAGCGAATTGGTGATTATATTGCCAAAAAAGTAGGCGATCGCCTCAAAGAACTTTTCCGCGACAACCGCGAACAATACATTAGCGCCTGGAAGGATCTTGGTACTTTCGTAAAATTCGGCGTTCTCAACGACGAGAAATTCAAAAAACAAATTGAAGATATTATCGTCTTCCGCACCACCGCCAAGCTGACAGAAAAAGTTGCTGCTGAAACTCCAGTGGTTGAAGTCCAGTCTTCAGACGGCGATGCTTGGCAAGATGTGACTCCTTCACCTAGTTCTGACTCAGTACCTAGCGCTCCTTACACCACACTCAAAGAGTATTTAGAACGTAACAAAGAACGTAACGAGAACCGGGTTTTCTACAGCACTGATGAAGCAACCCAAGCAACATACATAGAACTGCACAAAAATCAAGGATTGGAAGTCCTATTTATGGACTCCTTCATCGACACCCACTTTATCAACTTCCTAGAGCGGGAATATAAGGATGTCAAATTTACACGGGTGGACTCTGACTTAGATAATACCCTGTTGGAACAAGACAAAGCTACGGAAATTGTTGATCCGAAGACGAATAAAACTCGGAGTGAGACAATCAAAGAGTTATTTGAAAAATCTCTCAACAAACCCAAACTCAACATCCGTACCGAAGCTTTGAAATCAGACGATCCTCATGGTACACCACCTGCGATCGTTCTTCTACCAGAGATTCTCCGCCGGATGCGGGAAATGAACGCCATGATGCAGCAGCAGTCAGTAGAATTTCCCGAAGATCACGTTTTGCTAGTAAATACTGCTCATCCGTTGATTCAAAATCTGGCAAATCTTAACCAAGGTACTATTATTCAAGGTAACGGTCAATCGTCTACAGATCAGTTAGTGAACTTGATTTGCCAACACGTTTACGATTTAGCGCTCATGTCTCAGAAAGGATTTGACGCTGAGGGAATGAAATCTTTTGTCGAGCGATCGAATGAGGTACTCACTAAGCTGACAGAACAAGCTAGTAAGTAAGAAAATTTAGGAGTACAGACGCGATTAATCGCGTCTGTATAAGAGTTAGGAGTTATTTCTCCCTCTGCTTCCCCTGCTCCCTTATCTCCCTACTCCCCACTTCTGTTGCCTAAGACCTAAAATGGAAAGGCTGTATTAAAATAACAATCTGGAGATACTTGCTATGTCGCGTCGCTGTGAACTAACTGGTAAGAAGGCAAATAACGCCTTTGCTGTTTCCCACTCCCACCGCCGTACTAAACGCCTTCAGCACGCTAATCTGCAAAGCAAGCGTGTTTGGTGGGAAGCCGGAAATCGTTGGGTGAAGTTAAAGCTGTCTACCAAAGCAATCAAAACCCTACAGATTAATGGGTTAGAAGCAATGGCAAAAGAAGCTGGAATTAACTTAAATCATTACTAATTGACGCTCCCACGGCTTCAAGCCGTGGGATTCTTGGTTCACCGAGCCGACTTGTCTGAACGTTACCAGATCAAAATAGAGGTCGAAGTTAAGCATATATCTACCTAAAATTAATTACGAATTACGTAGCTTGCTTCTTGCCGGAGGCGAATATTACGAATTACGAATTATTGCTGTTGTATCTGCTTTTTTACCCAAAGACGAAAAGCCTTGAGCGTTGCATTTCTGCCTGCTGTTGTACTTTGCTCAAGATATTTGGGAATCGTTTCAATTAATGGGAATACAGGAAAATTTAGGCTTTGCTGAGACTCTATATAATACCCGTTTTGCAGAACATTAATTTGGAGCTTTCCTTTATCAAAACGCCAAAGCTCAGGTACTTTTAAAGCTTCATAGATATTAGGATGAGTGCGAGAAGTAATATCAATTTCTAGAGCTAAATCTGGAGGGGGGTCTACTGTTAAATCTAGCCGCTTCTTGCCGCGAATCTTGGATTCATTTTTTATATAGAAACACTGGTCAGGTTCTATACCTTTAGCCATTACTTGGTTTTTGAAAGTCGTAGAACCAAGACTAATAAACTCAGTATTTAGCTCTTCCAAAAGGGCTTTAACTAAATCCCCAATAATTTCTTTGTCATATTCATGTTCTGGCAGTGGTGCCATAATCTCTAGTATTCCCCTGTCATAAGCAATTCGTGCAGCACGATGCTCTCCTAAATCCTCTAAAATTGCTTCCAATTCCTGCCAGGTTACATCTCTCAGTAGCACTCTTTGTCCTGGTGGGACATGGATGCGCTTTAATTCCAACAACATCATTTCCACTCCCAGTAGCTCCAACCTAAATTTAGCTTACTTCAGTTAATGCAAAAATTGTTTGCTGCAATTTTCCGATGCTTGGATTCGCAGCAGTTTGTCGTCAGATATCGCCTGCTTAAAAAGCCCTTTTTTGAAGTGTATGGGGCGATCGCGTCCTAAAAAAGCGTAATTAAAAAAAAACCTCTGGAAACTCCAGAGGCTTTGGTTCCTGATTTAGTTTCTACTGGTTACTACAATTTGTCCTCACTCATTTCCCGATAATCAAGGAAATTATCACAAGTACTTATAACATCACGCTGATTACCAGGAAATCTAGAGGAGGATACCTTGCTAATAGCGCAAATTAATTCTTTACCTGTGGCTGCGAACCAGGAATCGTTACATCTATTGGTGTCACCTTTGCTGCTAGCTGCGTCAATGGCGGTTGAATAGCGGTTTGATTCCCCACCACTAGAGTCACGATCTTTTCTGGTTTAAGGTATTCTCGTGCTACTCGTTGCACATCAGCAGCTGTGGTGGCGGCGACGGCTTTTTGATAGCGAAAGAGAAAATCAGCAGGATAACCGTAATATTCGTATCGCATCAACCGTGATAAGGTTTGTGCAGGATCTTGAAAGTTAAATACAAAGGAGTTGAGTGTAGACTCTTTGGCAAAAGCTAGTTCTTTTGCTGTAACTCTTTGAGTTTGGATGCGCTTGATTTCATCTTGTAAGGCTTTGACAAACTGGATAGTAGCATCCGATCGCGTTTCTCCACCAGCAATAAACATGCCAGGATAGTCGAAACGAGGACTCCACTCGCCATAAACTGAGTAAGCTAAACCTTGACGCGATCGCACTTCATTAAATAAGCGTCCGCCAAATCCATTTAACACTCCATTCAATACATCCAGCGCCGGATAATCAGGATTGTCAAACCGTCCACCTAAATGGCCGATAAGCACACTACTTTGCGTTAATTGTGGCTGATTGACAAAAAAGACTCCACCTGTGTTAACTGGCGAAACATTAGGTAATTTGGGTTTAGCAATACCTGGGTTACGGTTCCAATCGCCAAAATTAGCTTGAATGAGCGATCGCATTTTCTTGGAATCAAAATCTCCCACAATCCCCAAAATCATATTATTGGGGTGGAAATATTGCTGATAAAACTTGAGCAAATCCTCACGCTCAATTTGATCCACTGTTGCATACTCTATCGTGCGAGCATAAGGACTATCTTTCCCATAGATCAATTTCTTAAATTCTCGACTAGCAATACTATCTGGATTGTCATTACGACGAGCAATGCCACCCTTAGCTTGTGTCTTAGCCAAGTCTAGCTTTTCTTGAGCAAATACTGGCGATCGTAGCACCTCGGCAAACAGCCCAAACACTGTTTCTAAATCTTCACTGAGTGCGTCAAAGTTAGTATTACCAGAAGCTTCGCCAATACTAGCTTCCACTGATGCCGCGCGTTGTTCCAACATCTCGTTGAGTTCATCACCTGAATGCTTCTTAGTTCCTCCAGTTCGCATCACCGCACCTGTAAAACCAGCTAAACCAACTTTCTGTTGTGGTTCCAAGCGATTTCCTGTTCGCACAAACGCCGTTCCATTCACCAATGGCAATTCGTGATCTTCCATTAAATAGACAACCAAGCCGTTTTGAAGAACAAACCGCTCATACTTGGGTATTTTAATTTCAGGTAGCGGTGGTAACTGCAACTCTGTATAATGCTTTGCCTCAGCCGTCGCCGCCAGAGAAAAATTACAAGTTAAAAGTAAACATGCAAATACACCAATCAAAGCATAAATTAACCCTTTCCCATTTTTGATTTTGAACACTATCTGCTTTTTACCCTTCACTTTATACCTCTGCATATCTCTCTTCCTTTGCGCCCTCTGCGCCTCTGCGGTAGCCTACAGCAAGCCGCTTTGCGTCTACGTTTCTCTTAAGCTTGTTTCGATAACAACTTACCAATCGTGCGATTCTCAGCCCTAAACGCCTCTTTTGCCACCCGCACAATATCAGCCGTAGTTACCGCCGAAATATCATCCAGCTGCTTAAATAAATTCCGCCAAGAGCCAGTTTTCACCTCATATTCCAACAATTGTTGAGCCATCCCCATATTTGAATCGAGGGTACGTAACAAACCCGCCCGTGCTTGGGTTTTCACTCGTTCCAAATCAACCGTTGCTACAGGCTCAGTTTTTAATTTGTCGATTTCTTGGCGCAAAGCCACCGCCAGCTCATCAACCGTATGACCAGGAGCCGTGAGAGCATAGAATAACATGAGGTTTGGGTACTTATCTCCAGGAAATCCGCTAAAACCTTGAGCATTTAGCGCCAAACGCTGCTTTTCTACTAAAGACTTATACAACCGCGATGTGCGCCCATCACTTAATAAACTACCAATGATTTCATAGACTGCATTATCTGGATGGGTAATTGCCGGACGATGATAACCTTCTAAATACCAGGGTTGAGAAGGTAGCTGCAAAGTAACTTCTCGTGTTTGTTGTTGTGACGGTTCCACCGGGATTTCTTCAACAGCTTTGGTTTTTGCCGGATAGCGACCAAAATAAGTTTGCGCCAGTTTTTTTACTTCAGCCGGGTTAATATCTCCGACAATGGCAATGGTTAAATTACTTGGTACGTAGTGAGTATCAAAAAACTTTTGCACATCGTCAGGTGTCAGATTGCGGATATCTTCGTCATAACCAATCACCGGACGCCTGTATGGATGAACTTTGTAAGCAGTATCAATAAATTTCTCCACCATTAATCCAATGGGTGAATTTTCCACCCGCATCCGTCGCTCCTCTAAAATTACATCTTTCTCTTTATAAAACTCACGACGAATTACAGGATCGAGAAATCGTTCCGATTCCAGCGACATCCAAAGTTCCAATTTATTCGCAGGAAAGCTGTACAAATAACGAGTAGCTTCAGTTGAAGTATTGGCATTTAAACCCACGCCTCCCGCTTGTTCGACAATTTGCCCCAATTCGTTTTGCTTAACAAGCTTGGCTGCTTGCGCTTCCACTCGCTTAAATTCAGCTTCTAACCGAGCAACTTCATCTTTTTTGCCATCGGCTTTTGCTGTTTTAATTTGGCCATCTAGTCGTTCTAAGGTTTCTAATAAAGGTTTTTCTGCCTTGTAGTCTTCTGTACCAATGCGCGTTGTCCCTTTAAACGCCAAATGTTCCAGAAAGTGAGCTACACCAGTTTTGCCATCTGGCTCATCCACACCACCGACATTGGCATAAGTAATAAAAGACACTACAGGCGCTTGATGTCGTTCCAAAACAATGAATTTTAGACCATTGTTGAGGCGAAACTCCGTTAACTCCTTGATAACTCGATTCAGATAAGGTTGGATCGAACTTTGAACTGGTGGAGTTTGAGTTTTTGTAGGTTGCAGCACTCTTTGAGGAGGGGGTGCGGTCTGAGTTTGAGCCAGAGCAATTTCTGGCAGCAATCCCCACCAGAGGATAATCAAAGCCAACAAAGCGACAAACAACCGCCGCAATATGACAGATACTTTATCTGACCAACCCAAAATCCCCAATCTAAAAACTAAAATTGACCAAATGATCTGGTTCATAAGCAAAAATTAAGATAAAGTTACACTACCTAAAAAACTAGGTACTTAGCAAAAAAACGTTAATCTTGTATTAAGCTTGTTAGGCTTTTTTACTTGACGTTAGACAATAATGCTACAAATCGTGTTCCGCAAATTTCACCAAAACTGTTATGCGAGTTTTTAATTCTTCCCCACCCTCAGAAGCTCAGACGCGCACCCGGATTTTGCAGGCAGCACAACGGTTGTTCGCCGCTCAGGGATTTGACGGTACTACCACCCGTGATTTAGCACAGGCGGCAGGTGTAGCTGAAGGGACTCTATTTCGTCATTTTGCCAATAAAAAGGCAATTTTGGTGGAAGTAGCAACGAGTGGATGGGTGGAGATTCTCACAGATTTGCTGACAGAATTAAGTGAAATGGGCAGCTATAAAGCCGTAGCTCAGGTGATGCGTCGCCGGATGTGGAACTTCCAAAAAAATGCCGATTTAATGCGCGTTTGTTTTATGGAGGTGCAGTTTCACCCCGACTTGCGCGATCGCATTCAATTAGAAGTCATTACCAAAATGTCCGATGTGGGCGAAGCATTTTTTCAAACAGCGATGGATAAAGGCATTTATCGCAAAATGGACGCCAAGCTAGTAGCAAAAGTTTTTTTAGGAATGTTTGCGATCGCAGGTTTTTCCAACAACACCCTCATGGAACCTGATGCCTCCCCTCAACAAATGCAGGAAATGGCAGAAGGACTTGCTGATATCTTCCTTAATGGTGTTTTAGCCAAAGATTAGGGAGTAGTGAGTAGGGAGTGGGGAGTAGGGAATAAATAAGTAAGACACTTCTTCAATAATTCTTTCTTGTCCCCTTGTCCCCTTGTCTTCCCTGCCTCCTACTCCCCATTCCCCACTATTTTCGCTTGTTGACTCCATTGTTGTACTAATTCAATCGCTGGACACAAATCTCGTCGCTGCATTGTTGCTACTTGCAAGCGCATAATTTGTTGGTGCAATCTGTGAGTGGGAGTCTGAGCCAACTGCGCCACAGAACCAATACCTGCATGGAGCAATAAACCACAATATTGTATGCCTACACTGGGAATACGCGCTAAGTCAGCTAAAGCCATCCATTTATTTACATACTGAAGATGAATCTGTAGTTTATTTGCTAATGCTAGTCTTTTCTCTAGAGTTTTCCCTTGTTTGATTAGCACTACTGTACTAGGAATTCCACAATCGTGCAGTTGAGATTGTTCTTCATGGCTTAGTCCAGGTAATTGCTCAATTGGCCAATCACGAGATTGGATACGATTTTGATTATTTGTATTTTTAGCAGACATTTTTGAAATTAAAATATAGGCTTATTTAGATATTGTGACAGGAACAAGACGCGATCGCCTCGCATCGCCTCTGACGTTAAAATGGGCGTAAAATCTCTCCGAATTTGCTTGTCTACGGTGATTGCAGCAAGTTTATGACCCTGATTCCAAAAAGCACAGCCTAGTAAACAAAAGATTTTAGATGGCTATTAGCTATTCTTGCGCCCCACCTTTTTGCAGGCTCCGCACAACATTTTTATAACCATTAAATTCTGCAATCATTAAAGCAGTATAACCACCCCGGTTTTTCAAATTCACATCTGCCCCAGCTTGCAGTAACAACTGCACAATTTCGCCGTAACCTGCTGAAGCAGCCCACATCAATGCTGTTGCTTTCGCTGAGTCTTGAAAATTCACATCTGCTCCCTTTGCCAGCAACAAGTGTATTATCTCCGTGTGCTTGCGTTCGGTTGCCTTGATCAAAGCAGTTTTACCATCATCGTCCGCAGTGTTGGCATCAGCACCATACTCTAGCAGCACTTTCACTGTTTGAGTGTGTCCCTGTGATGCAGCCAGTGTCAAAGGTACTTCACCGAGGTTTTTCTCAGTAATATTTGCCCCGGAATGCAACAATGCTTCAACGATATGGCTGTGTCCTTGCAATGCTGCTACAAGCAGTGGCGTATCACCAAGGTGGTTCCTAATTTGGACATCTGCACCCCTGTTAAGTAACACTTGCACAACATCAATGTAGCCTTCCACAACGGCAAGGTGTAGGGCTGTTTCACCATCTTGGTCTTGGAGATTAATTTGGGCACCTCGATTTAGTAAAGCTGCTGCGATCGCACTGTGTCCAGCGGCCGCTGCTGCCGATAGGGCAGTTCCACCATCGGCGTTTCTCACATTCACATCAGCCCCGGCTGCTAGCAATGCTTCCACAACCTGCAAATGTCCCAAATCTGCCGCTAATGTTAAAAGTGTCTCACCTTCCTCATCTCGGATATTGACATCAACACCAGTTTGGAGAATTGCTTGTAAAACTTCTATTTGTCCCTGCTTAATGGCGAGTTTCAAGGCAGTATCATCATCTTTATCTGCGATATCCACCTTTGCACCAGCAGCCAATAAAACTCGCACTACATCGACATGACCTTTAACTACAGCTGCCATTAAAGCTGTGCTGCCATCTTCATTAGTGGCATTGACATCAGCACCTTTAGATAGTAGAAGCTGCAAAATGTCAAGTTGTTTGGCACTAGCCGCCAACATCAAAGCCGTCAAACCATAGAGTTTTCTGGGCAAGTTGATATTTGCCCCAGCATCTAATAGCGATCGCACAATTTCGGTATAACCTAAATTAGCAGCAAACATTAACGCCGTCGTGCCTTGGCGATCGCACGCGTCCACCCTCGCGCCAGCAGCCAGTAGCGCACTCAGACCCTTAATATCGCCGCTTTTGGCAGCTTTTAGCAGCAAAGTATCGTTGTTTTCAGTCATAGATGAGATCCCACACAGGGGGTTTTGTTCGTCTACCCTCAAAATTTAGTCTGAGATTGTTTATCCACTTTGGCAAGAGGTTTATGCAATTCAAAATTTACTCATTCTAAATTCAAATTCAATAAAAGCAGTCTTGGCAAACATTCTGGCTGTTGGGTTGATAAAAATTATTCTCTTTCTTAGTCTCTTTTAATTTGTGCAACCTTAAGCACAGAAAATAGAATTATGCTAATTTTTATGAAGATTTTATAATTAGGCGAGAACACGATGAGTCTGGAACTTTCCACGTCGGTGAAATATTGGCTGAATTTCCTTCATCCGGTGCTAATGTGGGCGCTATTAGTAGTTTCAATTTATGCAGCCTACTTAGGGTTGCAAGTACAGCGTACCAGAAATGCTCAGGGGGAAGAAAAGAAAGAACTGATTAAAGGTAAATATAACGTCAGACACTACCAAATCGGATCTATACTCCTAGCTTTGATGGTGGTAGGTGCAATTGGAGGGATGGGTGTCACCTACATCAATAATGGCAAATTATTTGTCGCGCCTCACCTGCTAGCAGGACTGGGTATGACGGGTATGATTGCATTTTCTGCTGCTTTGTCGCCTTATATGCAAAAAGGGGCAAATTGGGCACGAGCAACTCATATTCTGGTGAATTTTACTCTTTTGGGGCTTTTTGCTTGGCAGGCTGTCACCGGCGTGCAAATTGTCCAAAGAATTCTCACTAAAGCTTAGTCCTTGTCATTTGTCCTCTCTTACAAAGTCTGAGTGGAGGAAACCTCCGCTCAACGCCAGTTCGCCCAAGTCGGGAAACCCGCCCAAGCGACTGGCTCGACTTTGCGATTTGTTATTTGTGTATGAGCAATGACAAAGGACTATTGACTCAGTGCTTTTGTTTAGAATTAGCAGGAAAGGGTATTTCTAAAGATTTCTGAAAATCTTGCTGAACTTTGCGGGTTAAACGACGGGAGACTTGGCGGACAATTTGGTTAAGTAAGCGATCGCCTGTAGATTGAATTATAGACTTGGGTAATCGCTGAATAAACCTGGGAAAGTGCAAATCAACTATTAAATCTAATTCCCATTCAACTCTGGTAATTTCACCAATACTACTGGAATTATTATTTTCTATTAACTGTAGAGATGCCCGATAGTCTACGTCATAACCAGGCGGTTGGTAGTCAGGAATAGGAATTGTACGGATGCGGTAAATACCCTCGTCTGGAGGCAACAATTCCAAACCAATTTTAGGTTCTACATCATAACCAAAAGCACCAAAACGGCCAATTACTAAAGCGTAGCCATTTTCCCCAAGTGATTGCACCTTCATCGGTTCAGCACAACGCGAAAACCATGAGGCATGATTATTAAGATACTGGGCAACCTTCTCTGCTGGGGCAGGCATTTCCATAAAATCTTGATAACGGCCGTAAAATTTTGTGACCGTCGCTACATTTGCTTCTATTAATGTGTCCTCGGCTGCTTCATGGCTGGAGGTTACAGGTAAAACTGCTTCTGTTATTTCCCAAGATTTATATTCGCTTTGTCTTGAAAGCATAAATGCATTAATGTATATTTAAACGTTCGTCTATATTAATAATTCCCCACGTACCTGGGTCATTTCACACTAATATCTCATTTTTACCAAAACCTCATTAATCTACCATCAAGTCCATAGAATTACTAAAATAAAGAATTAAACAAGCACACAATAGTTTCCCAGGATAGCATTTCTCATGAAAGCATTTGTAGCAGGGGCAACAGGTGAAACAGGTCGCCGGATTGTGCAAGAGTTGATAGCGCGGAATATTCCCGTCCGTGCTTTAGTGCGAGATATAGAAAAAGCTAGGGGTATTCTCTCTCCTGAGGCTGAATTAGTGGTAGGCGACGTATTACAACCAGAAAGTTTAACTGCTGCGTTGGGAGATAGCACAGTTTTGTTGGTTGCTACTGGGGCAAAACCTAGTTTTGACCCCACTGGCCCCTATAAAGTAGATTTTGAAGGGACTAAAAATTTAGTAGAAGCTGCTAAAGCAAAAGGAATTGAGCATTTTGTCTTAGTTTCTTCTTTGTGTACTTCGCAGTTATTCCATCCACTGAACTTGTTTTGGCTGATTTTAGTATGGAAAAAGCAAGCTGAAGAGTATATTCAGAAAAGTGGTCTTACCTATACGATTGTGCGACCTGGTGGATTGAAGAATGAAGATAACTCCGACGCGATCGTGATGCAGAGTGGTGATACACTGTTTGACGGTAGTATACCCAGGCAAAAAGTCGCCCAAGTTGCTGTTGAGGCGCTGTTTGAAGCAGATGCACGCAATAAAATTGTCGAGATTGTTGCCAAACCGGAAGCAGCCTCAAAAAGCTTTAAGGAGTTATTTCAACAGTGCTGATATTATACAAGATTCTATTCTTCAAAGTTATCAGCTCACATCTTCATTAGAAGCTATTCCTGTGCCTACGCACTTTGTCAAGTAGCTTGCTTCATCTAAATTGACCGCCCCTTGATTCAACTGTAAGGCTTCATTCCATCCCACAGGTAAAAGGGTTTAGCAATGCTAAACCCCTACACTGATTAACGATAGACGAGCGATCGCTCTCTCATTCACAATAAAAAGCGATTTGCCTTCTTATTTCCTTTATCTTCACAAAGAGCGATCGCTTGACAAATAACTAGCAAGTAATTACAGAGCAATTGTTGCTAAACAATTCGGGCTTTTGCTTTGTTAACGTAGTTGATAAATCGATCCCATCCGTTAAGTCCCCCGTTGACCCCTCGACGTACAGCCTGCCAATCTTCTCGGTTAGCTGCTGCTGAAATACCTCTATTTACAAAGTAAAGAGCTAGAATGCGTGCAGCAATTTTAGCATCGAGAGCTAATTCAGGATGATTAACCAGGTCGACTCCTAGACGATCTCCATAGGTCTTATAATTACTCCGACCAGTTAACTGAATAAATCCCCGACCGTGATATTTTGCGCCATCACCAGAGTAAATATTGCCTAAGTCTTTACGTCCTTCATACATTCGGGTGAAGTACGCATTATTACCATACTCATTAATAGGTTCAAAAGAACCGACTTCTGTAGCGACAGTGGCAATTGCGGCAATAACAGTGTTTTTGTTATAGATATTAAACTCTTTCAAAGCGTCCAAAATTCCTGATAGATAGGTTTGGACATTCTGTTTATACCCTCCAATAATATCTGTCACAATTTCAGTTGAGATACTAAGTGTGCCAGGTTGTATATTTTCACTTTTTCCATCTGTTGCTAAAGAAACAAACACGGAACTAGCACCAAAACCAACAATATCAGCTTTCTTATCCCCATTTATATCAGCTAACATTCGAGGATAATCATTATTGTTAGTCCAACCTCCATTGTTTTGCGTAAACCCCGCTTCTGCTGGAGATGAACTAATTGCGTTTTGGAATGTGCCATTTCCATTACTCAGAGAAAC
>NZ_JAVRBS010000002.1:417045-502903 GCF_034531155.1 Nostoc sp. ChiVER01
CCAACCACCATTGTTTTTAGTAAACCCTGCTCCGACTGGAGATGAACTAATTGCGTTTTGGAATGTGCCATTTCCATTACTCAGAGAAACAAACACCGAACTAGCACCAAGACCAACAATATCAGCCTTACCATCCCCATTCACATCAGCTAACATTCGGGGATAATCATTATTGTTAGTCCAACCACCATTGTTTTTAGTAAACCCTGCTCCGACTGGAGATGAACTAATTGCGCTTTGGAATGTATTTTGTTCAATAAAAGTTTCTTGTCCATTAACAGTAATAAATTTTCCATCATTTTCACTTTTTAATGATGATAATTCTTTATTACTGATAGATTGACCTTGCACTAACCGTGAGAAAATATCTCCTTCATCTCCTGGGGAATCTTGCACATTAATTTGAGTATCTATATAATGCCCAAACTCTTCTAATAATACCCCTTTAATTTCGTCTACCTTATTCAAATTACTAGCTACAAATTCCTGAGATAAATAAATGATGTTATTTTGATGTGCATAGGCTGCATTAAAAGTTTGACCTGATACTAAAACAACATTAGGCGCTTCAGAAAAGTCATGTTTTGCTAAATTATTAAGCAAATTATCAGCGACAAAATGATTATAATTCCCACCAAAGGATACCCCCATTATCTGATTAATCTGAGGATTTTTTACCAATCCTGTTAGGGTGTCTTTAGTGGCATCAATTGCCTGATTCACTGTAGGAACAATATTGAGAATACTCCCAGGAGTGTAAATCAATGCTTGGGTTGGGTTATTTTGATTTTGCCATGTGTTACTCAGTGTCTCGCTTGCTAACCCTAAAAGTCTATGTGAATTGAATCCTGTCCAATCCGTTTGCAAAGGATTTACCGAATTATTACCTAAACAATTTGAGGCATTATCCAATGACAAAGAGGAATCGAGGTGAAATTCAGAACTTTCAAACATACTTAAACTGGCTCCAAATATTACAAACTAAAAACCATTTTCTAAGGACTTAATCAACGAAGACACGTAAGAAAAAGCTTCTAATTATAAAAAAATGCTACATGGAAATACTTTTCCATGATTCTTTAAAAGAAATAGCATTGCAAAAAGCTGTTTCTTCCTAATTAACTGAGGAAAAATTATTCAGTTAATACTTATCAGAATGAGAATATCGATAGTTAGTAATGCAAATTAAACTAGTCATGAAATTTTAATTTTTAAACTTTATTCAACAAGCTTGTAAAATTAAATTTGCATGACTAATTACTAAATACATCATGACTTTTTGTGCTTCAGCGTGACTATGGCGTGATTACCTAAATTCTAATGAATTTATGTTGAAGCATTTATGGCTCATAGTTTTGGAAGTACAACTCGAAAATTGCACGATTTGAGTTAGGAAGCGATTTCTTACCAAAAGTAGGATGCTACAAGAAGCGATTGAGCTTATACTTAATCGGTATTGTTGGGAGTATCTTGATTGTTATACTTATTTATACTGATTTTTCTTAATTCTTAAAAAAATGAGTAAATCGGGAATGATAACTAACAATCAGGTGTGAACTTTACTGGAATAAGTTCGTCGATGATTTTTGTTAGCAAAGAGAACAAATTTGAAGGAGTCGGATTCTGAAAGGCTTTGAATTCAAAGGTGTTGAAAAACTTATTGGGCCAATAGCCGCGCTTCTTGGCTTTGTGTATTTGTTGCAATGGTATATTGGAGACTTGCGATCGCCATCTGATCCAATTTTTGCAGTTCAACAACCGCCTTTGGTGATGAAAAAGGGCGACCCCTATATCCGCGCTTTAATGCGAACCATCTCGGCGAGTGAGGCAAGTGGTAATCGTCCCTATTCGCTATTATATGGTGGGCAGCAAGTCAACGACCTTAGCCGACATCCTGAGATATGCGTCACAATCGTTACAGGCCCTAACATAGGTAATTGTTCTACTGCTGCTGGTAGGTATCAAATTATTAACGTTACTTGGTATCGTTTAGCCCCCCGTTATCATCCAAAACCGATGCAGATGATGTTTTGGACTGCTTATAGTTTTGAAGCAGAATATCAAGATATAGTAGTTTACCGTTGGTTAAATGATTCTAAAGTTTGGGGAGCTGATCTTTCTCAACTATTGCGTCAGGGAAAGTTAAATGATGTTTTGCGGCGGCTCTCTCCCACCTGGACAAGTCTAGGATATGGTATAGAAACTAATTCTGTTAGTAGCTCTTTGCCTAAACTTTATCAGAAAATGCTGCAAGAGGAATTGACCGCAGCTAATCAACCAACAACCCCGATAACACCATCGCCAACTCCTTCTAGCAAGGCAGTAAAGAAGTTACCAAAGCAGTGAGGTTATGCTAATTTTTAAGCTGCATAGAAAAAATCTTTGATATTTTCCACAAATGTCAAGGTATTCTCAAAATGAATATTATGTCCAGCATTACTAATTATTTTTAGTTGGGTAAATTCACAGAGTTGAGCCATTTCTGTATTAATAGATATAAATTTTTTATCATATTCACCCACTAATAAAAGCAGGGGAATTTTATTCTCTTGTAGCTTTTCCCACAAAGAAGGTTGGCATCCAGTTCCCATAAAGCGCAATGATTTATCTAATTCATGCGGATCATTCTGTAACCGACTTTCTATCATGCGATCGTATTCTGGATGATTTTTTATATAACCAAAAATTGGTTGATTGTACCAATTTGAAAGAAAAGCAGCAAAATCAGTTTGAATAATACTTCTGCTTAATTTTCTAGCTATTTGAGTATCACGTCTAACTCGTTCTAATCGTTCTGCTTCTGTGGCTAAACCCGGAGAAGCTGATTCTAATACAACTTTAATAAAACGTTCTGGAAAATGTAGAGTTAGATATAAAGCCAACCTTCCACCCATTGAATAACCAATTAAGTAACATTTATCTATTTTTAATTCATCTAATAAATTGATGATTGCTTGAGCAGTGGGTTGTATTGTATAGTATTCATCACTTCCTAAAACTTGGGTTTTACCATGTCCGGGTAAATCAAGGGTGAGATAAGAAAAGTCTTCAGTTAGTATTTTCATAGCTTCATCGAATTCATTAATGTTTCCCATGAAGCCATGTAATAAAAGAATTAGAGGTTTATTTAAATTAACATTTAAATAATAGTTAAACTTATATTTTAAATTCATTTTTAAAGGTGATATCTAAAGGCTCAGTTGATATGATTTTTCATTACCAGTGGAGCGCAAAGCAGAATGTTCGCAGATATTAATAAGATAAAAAAAGTTAATTAATTTCAGAGGTTTTAGCATCGTTGACATAATAAGGAACACGTAAAATACTTGTCTTGATTTTGGCATAAATAACCTTTTGCCTGAGTCAATACACCAAATATTACATCTTTACAAAATGCTTTGTTCTGCTAGTTAATTTTTTATTTTTCTAATTTTTAAGGTAAAAATCGATCTAAAGCAGCCTTTAATTGTTTAATTTCAACGTCAATATTACCCTCTTGTGCGGCTCTAGCAATACACTCAGTTAAATGTTCATCCAAAACAATTCGCGCTACTTTATCTAATGCGCCTCGCACTGCGGCAATTTGCAGTAGAACATCAGGACAAGGGCTATTTTGCTGCACCATTGTTTTAATACCACGAACATGTCCTTCTATCCGCGATAATCGATTGGCAATTCGCCGTAATGACTCTTCGCTATGGACGTGAGGATGAGCCGACTCTCCAGCCTCATGAGTATGATCTGTATGCTCGTGATCTGTATCATGATGGTGGGAATGTTCTACTTGTTGGGATATTGGCAAGGATTCCTTGCTTAATCGGTTTGATCCATTCATGGGTTATTAGAAAATTTGTAGTACTAAAATCCTAGCCTAGTGTTTGTAGGGAGTGGGGAGTGGGGAATGGGGCATCGGGCATCGGGCATTGGGCATTGATTATTCGCTTTGTCTCCCTCATCCTTACTATTCCCTACTGTCTTCTCCCCTAACTCTACTGCTGACGATTGGCTCTTTCTTGGGGAATGATTTCTGTTACTACCCTACCGCTAGAACTACCGCCTTTAACAACAATATTTTCTGTTTGCAGATTACCAACGGCTGTTTCACCTGTAAAATTTAACCGTGGGTCAATTTGTCGATAAACTACATTTCCCTGAGCTTCAACTAACTTATTATCTAAATACCAAGTTAATGTATTAGATTTCAAAGACTGGCGACGCTGACCAATGGCGTTGACGTTACCTGTTAAATAAACTGTTTTTTGTGGTATTTTCATTTCACCTTGATTGGCAGTGACGGTAAGATTATCGGCACGCTGGAACATCCGCACGGAGGAATTTGTAGTGACAGTTTCTGCATTCATGTTCCAGGTCATAGAGTTACTAGTTATTTGCACTGGTGGGTCTAGTAAATCTAATTGAGCATTTTGTTGAATAGTAGCAATTTTCGTTTTTAAGTTGACTTCGGCAGAATTTCCTTTGCCGCGATCGCTAATTTTATTATCTTTGTAACGGTCAATTTGTAAAGGCCGATCGCCAATCAATTTTTCATCTTTAATATTCCAGATTAAATGCTCAGTTCTTAGTTGTAACTGGGGATCTATGGAATTTGCGACTACCCTACCAGAAAATTCTATGCGCTGTTCGCGGGTTTTGACTCGCGCTTCCTGCGCCACAGCTTGTAGTTGTTTATGGCTACCGTTAATCTGGTTACGGACAATCAACAAATCTTCTTTAGGACGCCATTCTAATTCATTACCTTGCAATACAACACCATTTTTAGGATCTATGGCAAATATCTTACCTTTAAGAAATAACTGCTTTCCATTTTGTTCAATATCTGCAACATCTGCCTTGATTTGATAAACTACTTTCCCATCTTGATATAGTTCACCATAAGGACTTTCAGCTTGACCAATTTGTTTTTCTTTAGTGTATTGTGCTTGTTTAGCCCTGACTTTCCAAATCGGTCGTCCTACTTCATCTGCTTGTTCTAAAGTGACATCAAAGAAAGTCAAATTGCTATCTTTATTATTAGATGAAGCCGTAGTATTTTGTTGAGAAGCTGTGGGAGATTTTCCCCCACAGCTTACTAAACTAAATATTAAGAAAAAAATTAAAGGGAAAATAAAGAAGGGAGGAGTAGAGGAGAAATTTTTAATTTTTCTCTCGCCCTGTCTCCCCCTTTGATGAAATTGATACGCCATTATTCTTGGATTTCTAGATGTCCATCACTAGTTCTGGGGTCTTCCAAAAAACCGATCCCAGATAAAGGGCGGTATGGATAGCTTTGGCGAGGGGTTTTTTGAATATCTTCTTTGATGGCTTCTAAATCAATGTAGCGATCGCTTACATTAATTAAGCTGTCGCTAGTCATCGAACGCAAGCTCACCACTTCTACCCGCACGCCGCGATAGCTGACTGAATTTACCGCATAAGCCAAATCCCCATCACCGCTAACTAAAACTGCGGTATCATAAGAATCTACTAGCGCCATCATATCGACGGCTATTTCTACATCCAGGTTAGCTTTTTTAGAACCATCTGGTAGCTGGACTAAATCTTTAGCAATGACTCGGTAGCCATTGCGACGCATCCACAGCAAAAACCCCTGTTGCTTCTCGTTTGTCCGGTCTACACCAGTGTAGAAAAAAGACCGTAGTAGTCTAGAACCTCCAGTTAATCGATACAACAGCTTCGTGTAATCGATTTCAATCCCTAGTTGCAGTGCAGCGTAAAATAGATTTGAGCCATCAATAAATATAGCGACCCTACCCCGATTCTCCAAAACCTGTTCTGGCGTAAATATTGAATCGGTTTCAAAATTATTCAACATCATTGTGATACCTCAATTATTATCCCTGTTATTTTTGATACAAATTACCAACTTTTAGATGCTAGTCACAGCGGCTTATGATAATGCTCCGGGACTAATTTAAGTTCAGCCCCGATAAATTTTTTGAGAAAATAAGAAATTGAACAAAATCAGACTTTGATAAGGATTAATCGTTTTTTGGGGGTTCTATTCGCTTAAAAATCGGTTGGGCTGTACCCAACTGTTGTTTACTAGATAGTATCCCCCATGTTGCATGGGTGGCAAAAGGAGCGGTGATTGAACTTTGTATTTGATCGTTAAAGTTTATTCCAAAGCCCAGCTGCTGATAAATATTGCTACTGATGTTCGGAATAATTGGGGATAGCAGATAAGCTGCTAGTCTAACCGATTCTAGAACTGCGTATAGAACTTTTTCCACCGACTCCTGCTGTCCCTGTTTATATAATGACCAAGGAGCCTGTTCATCAATAAACTTATTACTGGCTTGCACCAATGAAAGGATGGCCTCGCAGGCTTCACTGAAAGCTAGCTCTTGATATGCTTGTTTTACATTCTCCCCTAGACGTAAACCAATTGTTTTCAATGGATTTTCGTCAGAAATTCCTTCATTGCCGATTGATGGGACATTATTCTGGGCACAGTATTTCTTCACCATGTTCAAGGTGCGATTGAGCAAATTACCTAAATCATTTGCCAAATCTGCATTCAGAACATTAATGAACCTTACTTCATTAAAATCTCCATCTTTGCCAAATTCGATTTCCTTAAGGAAGTAATAACGAACGGCATCACTACCATACCGCTGAACTAACGCTATAGGATCAAGGGTATTACCCAGACTTTTGCCCATCTTTTGACCATCTTTAGTCAAAAAGCCATGCCCAAATACCTGATCTGGCAAGGGTAAGTCAGCTGACAACAGCATTGCTGGCCAGTAAACTGCATGGAAGCGCAGAATATCTTTACCAATTAGGTGCAAGTTAATCGGCCACCATGTTTCTAAGGCATTTGCTAAAGTTGGTTCTGCATCTGGTTTTAGTAATGCTGTTACATAACCTAACAGCGCGTCAAACCAGACATAGAGGGTGTGCTTGGGATCAACAGGTACGGGAAAACCCCAATCTAGATTTACCCGCGAAATGGAAAAGTCTTGCAGACCTTGATTTACAAAGTTGAGAACTTCATTGCGCCGACTTTCTGGTTGAATAAAATCCGGTCTAGATTGGTAAAATTCTGTTAGCTTAGTTTGATATTTTGATAAGCGGAAAAAATAGTTTTGCTCGTCTCGCCACTCCACTTCTTTATTAGTATGAATCGAGCAACGGTGTCCTTCTAGCAAATCCCGTTCTTCTTTAAATTCTTCGCAGGATACGCAGTACCAGCCTTTTTGTTGCCCCTGGTAAATATCACCAGATTTCCAGACTCGATTAAAGAATTCTTTGACGATCGCTTCATGACGAGATGCAGTAGTCCGACTAAAGCGATCGTATTGAATATCCAGTATTTGCCACAAATTAACGAAGCTAGGGACAATTTCATCGCAAAACTCTTGTGGTGCTTTGCCTAAAGTTTCTGCCGATCGCTGAATTTTTTGTCCGTGTTCATCTGTACCTGTAATTAGTAATACCTGATGCCCCAAGAGCCTATGAAATCGCGCCACTACATCTGCTGCGATCGTTGTATAAGCACTGCCTATATGGGGCACATCGTTTACATAATATAGTGGTGTTGTTAGTGCAAATGTCTTTTCTTTTTTTTTCACTAGATTCATGCAAAATAAAAATTAACTTATAAAACGTTTTACTTTTATTGGAAAAACCAAGTAATTATACAATATTATTTCTATTTTTTCCAATAATACCTCAATAGTAGCAAACTTTTCAGATCAAAAATTGTTTTGTAATATGCATCAATTCAACTCATTTTTGCCTACAACAGTAAATCATTCTCATAATTTTTTTGTATACTTTCTATTAGAAAATATTGTGATCAAAAATACATAATCCAGAATCCGGAAAATCTATCTGGTTTTGTAGATTAGATATTTCTATCTTAAGACGGTCATGGCAGTCGTAAAGAAATGTAAAAATTAAATTAAGATAAACTGTCATATTTCCCGGAAAAATATATTGATTAGGTATGAGTCGAAATAGCCCCCTAGAGATTTCTCGTGCTTTGGTGGCGGCACTTTCAACCCAAATGTTTCGTTATTACGAGGATCGCATTCCCCAGGATGCCAGCGTTTTGGTAGTCAGCAATCACCGCAGCTTTATGGATGCACTAATTTTAATGGCAGCGTTATCGAATCCGATTCGCTTTGCTTGCCATCACTACATGGGACAAGTGCCAGTAATGCGGGAGATTGTCACCGGACAATTGGGGTGTTTTCCTTTGGAAGAAACTCAAAACCGTCAGCAAAGCTTTTTTTCGCAGTCGCAGGTGCTATTGCAGTCCAAGCAGATGGTAGGAGTATTTCCAGAAGGAACTGAACCAATGGTGAAATTTACTGTGCCAAACATGGTGGGTGAATTTCAACGGGGATTTGCCCATTTGGCATTACGGGCTGATGTGCAGGATTTAGCAATTTTGCCGATCGCGATCGCTTCCTTAGAAGAAGTAAACACTTCTGGCTTCCCCTTGAGGCTTTTGAGTCTATTTGACCCTTCAGAACCTTTATTTAACCAAAGTGGTTGGCATCCTCTGGTACTTTATCGTCGGGTTGCAGTGTTAATCGGTCGCCCTTATTGGATTACGCCCCAACATCATCAAAAATATCACGGCAAGCAAGCCAGAACTGTTGTGGCTGAACTGACGGAACACTGTCATAGTGAAATTAGTACCTTACTGCGTCAAGGTTGCTATTAGAGGCATTTTATTTTGGATTTTGGATTGTCTTCACAACTAACAGTTAGCTTGTTCAGATACCTTTTTTGCTTTTGCTCAAAAGTACCGAAGCTTGTAACAGCAACAATCAGCAATCCAAAAGTTTTATACCATTGACTAATGACCAATGACTAATGACCAATGACCAATGACTATTCAAGAAGTTGAGCTAAATCCTTGTTTTCTAACTCCTAAACGAGTTAAGCCAGAGTATCCCCTGTTAGTATATTTGCCAGGAATGGATGGAACTGGTCAACTATTGCGATCGCAAACGGCTGGATTAGAAACTGGCTTTGATGTCCGTTGTTTAGCGATCCCACGCAAAGACCTTAACAGTTGGGATGTGCTAGCGAAAAGTGTATTGGACTTAATCTATGCCGAATTAGAAAAAAGCTCTCAGAGGCCAGTTTATCTGTGTGGTGAGTCGTTTGGTGGTTGCTTGGCAATGAAAGTAGCAATCCAAACGCCGCATTTATTTAAGCGAATTATCTTAATTAACCCAGCTTCTTCCTTTCGTCTTCGCCCTTGGTTGAATTGGGCATCGCAAATAACTTACTTAGTACCATCAGAGCTGTATGATGTTGGCGCACTAGGTTTGTTGCCATTTATAGCATCTTTGCCACGCATTTCTCAAAGCGATCGCCATGAATTGCTAAAAACTATGCGTTCTGTGCCGCCAGAAACCGTTCTTTGGCGGTTGTCTTTACTGCGAGAATTTGATATTGATAACGAACAGTTAGGTCGATTAACTCAACCAGTTTTGCTGATTGCTGGTGGTAGCGATCGCCTTTTACCTTCTGTAACTGAAGTAAAGCGGATAGGGAATATCTTACCAAATACCAAAATTGTGGTATTGCCCCATTGTGGACACGCTTGCTTGCTAGAAGAAGATATTAATCTCTATGAAATTCTTAAAGATAACGACTTTTTAGAAAGTAATGTTGATATAGGTAGAGTTAAGAAGTAAATAATGTGCTACATATAAATTCAAGCGGTTTACAACCTTTCATTTACCTTGTTCTGTGAAAAGGTAGGGTAAAGGACATTTAAATTATCTCGTGACCTTCAAATAATAATTTACATCCTTAAAAAGCTTAACCACATGGGTAATCGATAAAACAAGATTGCAAAGAAAAGTGGCCACTCTGACTCCAGAAATACTTACTATTTTAGAAGGTAAAGTGTTGTTGACATTAGGTTATCAGTTATAAAATCAGAACCTGTGTCACCATTCGGATGTCTATAGTTAAGGATCAGAATAATTCCTATTTGCTCAGAAAAGTTGTACTTGTCGGAAGATGTCAAGCCACTCATACTTTCGTTACAACCAAAAGAGAGAGGTTTTACAAGATGGTGTCAAGCAATGGCAGACAAATCACAAGAAATAGAAATGAATAAATCAGTTTATTCACCCAGAAAAATTTCAGAAGGACAAATTCAGGCTCAATCATCAGTAGAAAATGAACCGTCTATAGTAGAGTTTGTTATTAAAACTGTTGCTGAGACTGGCAAAGCAGTTTTAGACACAGCAGTAGAGGTGGGAGAAACGACAGCGAAAGAAACACACAAGTTTATTGAGCAAACAACTCAAACTAGCGGTCAAGTTGTGAATCGCCTGAGCGAAAATTGGTTGATTAGAAACCTATCTGGAGTATTAAATTTAAATTGGCTAATTGGTACTACTGACGCTGTTGATTTGGAAAAAGCAGAAGCGGCGGTAAACAAGCTCAAACAACAGTATCCAAATGAATCAGCTAGCCAGATTGCTCACCGAATCATGGTAGAAAAAGCAACTCAAGCAGGCACAGTTGGATTAGCAACAAGTGTTTTACCAGGAATAGCAGTTGCATTGTTGGCAATTGATTTAACAGCCACAACTAAAATACAGTCAGAAATGCTTTATCAAATTGCATCTGTCTACGGGCTAGATTTAAGAGATCCTGCGCGTAAAGGTGAAATTTTGGCAATTTTTGGTCTAGGCTTGGGTGGAGGCCGTCTATTAAAAGCTGCGGGATTAGGCTTGCTGCGAAATATACCCTTAGCGGGTGCAGTAATAGGAGCTAGTTCAAATGCAACGATGATTTATTCATTGGGATATGCTGCTTGTCGATTTTATGAAGCCAAGCTAGATGAATCAACTTCGCTTGCATCGCCACAGACACTAGCAACATTAAAAGCAGAGAGTGAAAAGTATTTAGAAAGTGCGATCGCTCAAGAAGCCGTTATGGATCAAATCTTAGTTCACATGATCCTCGCTAGTAATCCAGATAAGACTTTGGAAGAAATGTTGCCAGAATTACAAGCTGTAAAACTCAGTCCTACCTCGTTAGATGCTATTGCCCAAAATATCAAATCGCCTAAGTCTTTAAATATACTCCTCAATCAGCTAAATCGTGATTTTGCCATACCTTTGTTAGCTCAGTGTTACAAAATTGCCCAGCTTGACAATAAGACTACACCACTTGAGCAAGAAATAATAGAGGCGATCGCCAGCAAATTTAATATTGACAAAAATGCAATTGGGGTATAGGGGATTAGGCAGAGGAGGTAAAAAGTGGAGTTTACCAGTATTCAGACACAAAATTAGCCATTTTTAATAACTTTAAAGCCTGCTAAACTCCAACGGCTTGGCAGGCTTGTCTAGTGTCTTACTAAATTAATGTTCTATCATTAATTTTTTTCCAAAAATAACTACCTCTCTTTTTTTAAACCTTTTCCTTTTATCTAATTTAAGTTTTTGCCTAGTTAATTCCTGAGATATTAATTCCTGAGCGCGGCTTTCAATTTTTATTTGGTTTTCTATTGGCTGTTCTTTAATTTTTTCTCTTAGGCTTTTGCCCATTCTTCTTACCCTTCTTCTTTTAGTTTTTTAAGATGGCTCTTGTACCGTGTATCAGCCTTTTGAATTAAGTGTTTATAAAAAAGTTGTTAGATAACGCTGGATTTGTCACCTGCAACCAATAAAATGGCTTGTCTCAATGGGTCAAAAGCAAATGCCACACGCCAAACACCACCAAAAGTTGAGAATCGTAGCTCTTTCATGTTTCCGTACTTTGACCCTTTGAGCGTATCAACATGAGGACGTTTTGCTTGTGGGCCAAACATTTCTAATACCTGAGCCGTAGCAAGCAACTCATTTTTTACTTCTTGAGGTAGAGCATCGAACTCAGACTCGAAATCATCATGAAACTCAACTTGCCATTCCACTAATTTATTATGGTTAAAACTTCATACATTTTCAAGCGTATTATCGATTGACACTCTCAGCGCTAACATTATAACTACTGGCCTCTGCTTCCTTATCTCCCCCATTCCCAACTCCCCTCACCATTAAACAAGAATTTTGAGCAATACTGGTACAAGAAGGAATATTTACACAAAATCCCAACATGACAATTCAACTTAGTGATCAGCCTTTGCTAGAGTGGGCAGGCGACAGTTTGGCAATTGGATTATTTGAAGATGCAGTAGAGTTAACTGGAGAATTGGCAACTTTAGATCAAAAGTTTTCCGGGGTATTAAAAGAATTAATTGCTGAAGAAGAATTTAAAGGTAAAGCCAACAGTACTATTTTCACGCGTGTAAATCCTGGTAGCCCAGTGCGGAAATTGATTTTGGTAGGCTTAGGTAAACCAGATGCACTAAAAATCGACACTTTGCGACGCGCTGCTGCTGCTGTAGCCAGAGTGGCAAAAAAGCAAAAAAGCAAAATTTTGGGATTGAATTTCCCATTGTGGAATAACGATCCAGCCGCAAGCGCCCAAGCGATCGCAGAAGGTGTAGAATTGGCGCTTTACCAAGATAATCGCTTTAAATCAGAACCTGAAGATAAAGGTTCACAAATAGAAACCGTAGAATTACTAGGATTCAGTGGACAAGAAGCAGCTATCACCCGCGCTAATCAAATTGTGTCAGGCGTAAACTTGGCACGGGAGTTAGTAGCAGCACCAGCTAATGCAGTAACACCAATTACTTTAGCGGAAACTGCTCAAGCGATCGCCAAGGATCACGGTTTGCAACTAGAAATTTTGGAACGAGAAGACTGTGAAAAGTTGGGCATGGGTGCTTTTTTGGGAGTCGCCCTAGCTTCGGATTTGCCACCTAAATTTATTCACCTGACTTACAAACCAGAAGGTACACCCAAAAAGAAACTAGCAATTATTGGCAAAGGTTTAACCTTCGATTCCGGCGGACTCAACATTAAAGGTGCTGGTAGCGGCATCGAAACCATGAAAATTGATATGGGCGGTGCAGCAGCAACCTTGGGTGCGGCAAAAGCAATTGCTCAAATTAAGCCAGATTCCGAAGTTCACTTCATCTCGGCTGTGACTGAAAACATGATTAGCGGTCGCGCCATGCACCCTGGAGATATTCTTACAGCATCAAACGGCAAAACAATCGAAGTGAACAACACCGACGCAGAAGGACGTTTGACCCTAGCAGATGCCTTAGTGTATGCCGACAAATTGGGATTAGATGCGATCGTCGATTTAGCCACCCTAACCGGCGCTAACGTCATAGCCTTGGGTGAAGATATTGCTGGTTTGTATACTCCCGATGATGCTGTAGCTTCTCAATTAGAGAAAGCTGCCCAAACTTCAGGAGAAAAGATTTGGCGGATGCCAATGGAAGAAAAATATTTTGAAGGGCTAAAGTCTGGCATTGCGGACATGAAAAATACTGGCCCGCGTCCAGGTGGTTCCATTACCGCCGCCCTTTTCCTTAAGCAATTCGTCAAAGATACACCTTGGGCGCACTTAGATATTGCTGGCCCAGTGTGGACAGATAAAGAAAATGGCTACAACGGCGCAGGGGCAACTGGCTACGGCGTTCGGACGCTAGTTAATTGGGTAGAAGGGAGTGAGGAGTAGGGAGTAGGGAGTAGGGGGAGTAGGGGGAGCAGGGGGAGATGAGGGAGATGAGGGAGATGAGGGAGTGAGGGACAAGAATTAATAACCATTTCCCATGCCCAATGCCCAATGCCCAATGCCCAATACCCCACTCCCTACTCCCAAACAATTCGTGCTATCTTGAGCTTGCCAGCAAAAATTGTTGCAATAGTAACAGAAATAATTTGGCAGTCAGAAAGTTAAGCTTTTTCGGGCATTGCCATCTGGTAAAATTTGTAAGGTTTCTAGAAACTGTGAGCAATGGCATCGACTCGCGTAAGGATCGCAATTGACGCAATGGGGGGGGATCACGCACCCGGTGAAATCGTTGCTGGCGCATTGCGAGCAAGGGAAGAATTGGGTGTAGATATATTACTAGTTGGTGATCCTCAACAAATAGAAGCTGCCTTGCCGCCAAAAACGAATTTAGGGCAGGTGGAGATCGTGACTGCACAGGAAGCGATCGCTATGGATGAGGAGCCTTTAAATGCAGTTAGACGCAAACGCAAGGCTTCTATCAATGTGGCGATGGATTTAGTCAAGCAGCAAAAAGCAGATGCCGTGTTTTCTGCCGGTCACTCTGGGGCAGCAATGGCATCAGCTTTGCTCCGCTTAGGACGATTGCCAGGAATTGACCGCCCAGCCATAGGGACAGTTTTCCCCACGATTATTGCTGGTAAGCCAGTGTTGGTACTTGATGTCGGCGCGAATGTAGATTGCCGTCCGAAGTTTTTAGAGCAGTTTGCCGTCATGGGATCGGCTTACAGTCAATATGTTTTAAATACAACTGAACCGAAGGTAGGTTTGCTGAATATCGGTGAAGAAGACTCTAAAGGCAATGATGCAGCCGTTCGCGCCCACCAACTACTACGCGAAAATTCTCAAATAAATTTTATTGGCAATGCCGAAGGGCGTGATGTGCTTTCCGGTCGTTTTGATGTTATTGTCTGCGATGGCTTTGTGGGTAATGTTTTATTAAAATTTGCCGAAGCCGTTGGAGAAGTTATTCTGCAAATTCTGCGGGAAGAATTACCTCAAGGATTACACGGTCAAATCGGTTCAGCACTCTTAAAACCAAACCTGAAGCGGATTAAGCAGCGCATGGATCACGCAGAACACGGCGGCGCTTTACTGCTAGGCGTGGCAGGAGTCTGTTTTATCGGTCACGGTAGCTCACAAGCTCCTTCAATTTTTAATGCAATTCGCATGGCAAAAGAAGCTGTTGACAACCAGGTGCTACAACGCATTCAGTCCCAATATATCCTAGAGCGCGAAAGCGGTTAGTCATTGATCATTAGTCATTGGTCATTAGTTATTTGTAAAGGACAAAAGACAAAGGGCAAAGGACAAATGACAAAGGACAAAAGACAAATGACAAAGGACAAAAGACAAAAAGCTGATAGCTTGGGAGATTAGGAGTGCAAAACTTAGGCGTAGCAATTACCGGAAGTGGTTCGGCAGTACCAGCAACTTCCCTACACAACCAGACATTGAGTGAAGTAGTTGAAACATCAGATGAGTGGATAACTACAAGAACTGGAATTCGTCAACGGCGATTAGCCCTGCCATCTGAATCCTTGAGTGTGCTAGCTACTGCCGCCAGCAGTCAGGCGATCGCAGCTTCGGGAATTAAACCAGAAGACCTAGACCTAATTTTGCTAGCGACTTCCACCCCTGATGATTTGTTTGGTAGTGCTTGTCAAGTACAGGCACAATTGGGAGCCACCAACGCAGTAGCCTTTGACTTAACAGCAGCCTGCTCTGGGTTTGTGTTTGGTCTAGTTACAGCAGCCCAATACATTAGAACAGGTGTATATAAAAATGTATTGTTGATTGGGGCAGATATCCTTTCTCGCTGGGTAGATTGGGAAGATCGGCGCACTTGTGTATTATTCGGTGATGGTGCAGGGGCAGTAGTATTACAGGCTGATAAAAGCGATCGCTTATTGGGATTTGCTCTTAAAAGTGATGGCACTCAAAACCATCATCTCAATCTTGCTTATGCAGGCGCTTCCCAAGAACTACTTCCCAATGTAAATATCACTAAAGGCGGTTACCAACCGATTACCATGAACGGCAAAGAAGTCTACCGCTTTGCTGTGCAAAAAGTGCCCGAAATTATTGATAAAGCCTTATTTCAAGCCAACCTCAGTGTTGATAAAATAGATTGGCTGTTATTGCATCAAGCCAATCAGCGAATTATTGATGCTGTTGCTCAACGCCTGAATGTCCCAGAGCATAAAGTTATAAGTAATCTCGCCCAGTACGGCAATACCTCCGCAGCTTCCATTCCCTTAGCTTTAGATGAAGCAGTGCGGGAAGGTAAAATTAGACCCAATGACATCATTGCTGCATCCGGCTTTGGCGCCGGTCTTACCTGGGGTGCGGCAATTTTCCAATGGGGAAGGTAAATATTTTGTCCTTAGTCATTTGTCCTTTGTTAATGACCAATGACCAATGACCCTTCGGGTGACGCTCCTACGGACGCTCGTTCCGACGTTCGTTCCTCACTAACGCTGCGCTATCGCTACCGCTTCGCTAACGCTGCGCTAACACCAGTTGCTTATGGGGGAAACCCCCAAGACCGCACTGGCTTCACCAATGACCAATGACTAATGACTATTGACCAATGACAAAAACTGCATGGGTGTTTCCCGGACAAGGTTCCCAAACGCTGGGAATGGGAATGGATTTATTAGATATACCATCGGCTAAAGATAAGCTTGCCAAAGCTGAGGAGATTTTGGGCTGGTCTGTAACCGAAATCTGTCAAAACCAAGAAGAAAAGTTATCACAGACACTATACACTCAGCCAAGTCTTTATGTAGTTGAAAGCATTCTTGCTGATCTTCTCCGAGAACGAGGACATCAGCCAGATTTAGTGGCTGGTCATAGTTTAGGAGAATATTCTGCCCTTTATGTAGCGGGTGTCTTTGAATGGTCGGTTGGTTTATATCTAGTAAAGCGCCGTGCAGAACTTATGGATAATGCCGTCGGTGGTATGATGGCAGCTTTGATGAACTTTGATGGCGAACAGTTAGAAAAAGTCATTGCCGAAACGCCTGATGTAGTGATAGCAAATGATAATAGTTCGGCTCAGGTGGTGATTTCAGGCACAACCGAGGCTGTACAAGCGGTAATGACTCAAGTTAAAGCAAAGCGTGCTATTCCCTTAAAAGTTTCTGGAGCATTTCACTCACATTTAATAGCACCAGCAGCTACAGAATTTCAAGATATTTTAGAATCTGTAGAATTTCAGCCAGCTACTGTGCCAGTGTTGTCTAATGTAGAACCAATTGCGTCTATTGATGCCGAAGTTTTAAAGCAACGTCTGAATAAACAAATGACTGGTTCTGTAAGATGGCGAGAAATTTCTCTACAATTACCAGCCAACGGCATTCAGCAAGTAATAGAAATTGGCCCTGGTAAAGTGCTAACTGGTTTAATTAAACGTACTAGCCCTGACTTAATATTAAAAAATATCCAGAGTGCCGCTGATTTGCCTGATTAATTTTTTATCGTAGGCACACGGTGAAGCCGCGCGGTATTCTCCCAAAGGGAGACGATGCCGCGCATAGCGGGGCATAAAGCCTTGAGGTAGAAAACACCGACAGAAGAAAGAAATACTTAACTGAACTGTATTGAGGTATATGCTATATAGGTAGTTGAATCACAAATTCAGTACCTTCGCCTGGTCTAGAATCTACCTTGATTGCTCCTCCATGTTTTTCTACAACGATTTGACGAACGATCGCTAATCCCAATCCCGTCCCTTTTCCCACACCTTTTGTAGTAAATAAGTAATCAAAAATCTTTTGTTTGACTTCTTCATTCATCCCCTTACCATTATCAGCAATAGCAATTTTTACGCCTTCATTTACCAAAGAGGTTTTAATTGCAATTCGGTTGGTATGGCACTTAATTTCCTCAAAACTTCTTCCCACATTTGATTCATCCAGCGCATCAATAGCATTTGCCAAAATATTCATAAATACCTGATTCAATTGTCCAGAGAAGCATTCAATTTTGGGCAATTTAGCATAATCAGTTATTACTTCAATTGCTGGACGCTGTTCATTTTCTTTGAGACGATGTTTGAGAATTAAAATCGTACTGTCGATACCTTCGTGGATATTAAATGGCACTTTGTAATCTTTATCAGCACGAGAAAAAGTTCTTAAACTAGTGCTGATATTTTTCAGGCGATCGCACGCTATCACCATTGAATCAATAATTTTTGGTAAGTCTTCTAAGGTATAATCTAAATCAATTTCTTCGGCATGTTCTTTGATTTGCTCATCGGGATTGAGAAGACTTGCTTGATATAGTTTTAAGTGTTCAACAATATCAGCAATGGTGGGTTTAGCTTGTTGGAGACTCGCAGCAATAAAGCCCAAAGGATTATTCATTTCATGGGCTACTCCAGCAACTAAATTACCCAGTGCTGACATTTTCTCACTCTGAACAATTTGTAATTGTGCTTGTTGTAAATCTGCTAAGGCTGTTCCGAGCGCTTGAGATTTTTCTATTACCCCTTCTTCAGCTTGTTTGCGATCGCTAATATTAATAGTTGTCCCAACTATGCGATAAACTTTGCCCATCTCATCTTTTAATGGACTGAGTGTGGTTAACCACCAAATTTTCTGGTGATTAAATGTGAGATATTCTTCATAGGTGACGGGTATTCCGGTTTGAAAACAATACAGATATTTTTGCTCGACTGCTGCACCTTCATCAGTACCGATTACTTCTTGCGGAGTTTTACCCAGCACTTGGGAAGCAGAGATACCAACCGCTAATTCGCACGATTTACTCCATCCTGTGTACTCAAACCTACCATTGTCTCGGATATCAGTTACAAAGATCAGACAGCCAACACCTTCGTAAATACTATTTAAGAACTTTCCGCGCTCCTGGAGATGATTATATAATTGGGCATTTTCCAAAGAAATTGCAGCTTGAGTGCAGAGGAAATTTATGATAGAAAGGCGATCGCTAGTAAATACCCCTTGCGTCAGTCGATTTTCTAAATAAAGAATTCCCACCAAACGCCCTTGATTAATAATCGGAGTACATAATACACTCTGGGGTTTTGTTCGGTGCATATATTCCCCGATTAACCCAATAATATGTGTTGTGCAATTGTCTATAACAACTGTTTGCTTGGTATTTTTGACGTAATTGATAATATTTACAGGAATATCTTGACAATTGTCTAGTAATTGTGGTTCAAGAATGGTTTGAATACCAATCTGGGAATTTGAGGTAATTGCCTTAACTTGCCAAGTATCTTCTTGGGGAAGAATTAGTGCAGCTTTTTTCGCGCCAGAGTTTTCCTGGATAATGCAGGTGAGGCTGGCAACAAGTTGATCTAATTCCAGAGAACTGGAGATAGCTTGAGCAGCTTTGAGGACAGAGGTAAAATCTAGAACATCAGAAATACTGGTGCTGCCAGCGCTAGAAGTGCTAGTGGAAGAGGAAGTCCCATGAAAAGCAATGGTTTCTGAAGAGTTGAGGTTGATTCGTTGTTGTTGCAGGATGGGTTGGAGTAGCTGGGGATAGCGTTTTTCTAGGTCTTCTATTTTGGCTTTTGCACCCCAACGAGCGTAGCAGTAGTATGCTTCTTGCATATATGCTTGGGCGACTTTTTCTTTATGCCAGCCGAGATAAAATTTGGCTGCTAATTCGTTGCTAAGTGCTTCTTCTTGGATGTAGCCATTGGCTTTGGCAAGGGAGATGGCGCGATCGTAATATTCCATCGCTTTGAGTTTGTCTCCCATTACCCGCGCTGTTTCTGCCTCAACTAAGTCATACTTATGCTGAAAATTAACAGGAGCATAGCTAGCCCAATAGTGCATGAGTTTTTGGTTGCTAACTACCTGATTTAACCAAGATTCTTGCTGATCTTGTTGGCGATCGCAGCTAGAATACTTTGCAAGTAAGCACAAAGAGTAGTAAAAGTTATGTGCCACAACTAAGAGTAGACCAAAGGCTCCATTCATATACTCGGTGGCTTTTTCTGCATTGCTTGCAGCCTCTTCATACTGGTCAAAAATATAAAGGATAGCTGTTTTAGCAAGATAGATAGCAAATAGTGACTGATGATTGTGGGTGTTGTGAAGATGCGGCAGCATTTCTTTCTCATCAAAATCAACACCAGTCAGATAATATTGGTGAGAGGATCGACCAAGTAAGTTTAAGGTGACTTGCCTCCAAACCTGGGCATAATCAAGACAATGTTTTTGTTTGAGTTTTAAAAGTAGATTAATATATTTTGTTTGCCTTTCTTCAACAGCATCTAGAGTTTCTCCAATTAAGAATAAATGCGTACACTCAGCCATCATTGAATAGCTAGCGTGTTCAATATCTCCAACTTCTAGCCCACACTGGATACTTTCTCGTAAAGCTGTGAGTGTATTTCTACCATGCTCTTTGTAAGCACAGATAAAAACACCAAAAAGCATATAAATTTTTGAACTGATTTCTTTACTCTGGTATTGTTCTAGTAGCTTTAAAGCTATTTGACTTGAGTAATAAGCAGTATCGACATCTCCGATTACAGCACAAAGAAATACACCATAACTTCCATAGGCAAAAGCAGCCAAAGATGAATGTCCCTGTTCAAGACAAAGATGCAGCTTTGTCAGTGCTACTGACGGAAACATATCCGGTTTGACATGATGAACAGGAGGTGTAATACTAATCAGCAACCGCAGTGCAGCCAGAGATTCCACATTGGTCATTTCTGGAATATTAGCTAAGTTTGTTAAAGTTGGTAGTTGAGCTAAACGATTCTCTGGTTCTACATCAGGCGATCTCAACGCAATTTTTAACTGCTCTAGTGCTTTTAACCCTGTTTCAATGGCTTTAACTTGCTGATCTTGGGCAATATAAATTTGAACTTTCAGCTCATAAGCTTTAACTTTATCCAACATCTGTGTAGTTTGCTGCAAGATCAGGTCTGTGAGTTTGATAGCCTGTTCAAAGTTGGTGTTTAAGTATTCTGCTTTTGCTGCATCTTCATACAGCCCTAGAGTAAGATTGTAATGACTTTGCCAGCTATCTGCTGTTAGCAGTTCTATTCCTAGCGTTAGATATTCAATTGCAGCAGTGTAAGCAGTGGCAGCTATAGCTTTCCGTCCAGCTAACAGATTTAACTCAGCTAGTTGATCTCGTTCTTTCTGTTGAATAATTAACCCTAACCCCAGGTTCAATTGACTAACAATTTGAAAGATTTTCTCTTCTTGTTCGCTGATAGAAATATTATTTAACAGTAGCCGACCTAGTTTTAAATGAGTCTTCTGCTTCTGAGCTTCTGGGATTAAAGAATAAGCAGCTTGTTGAACGCGATCATGTAAAAATTTATAGTTTGGAACTTGGTAATTGGAATTGAAAGGTTTTGAATCAGAATCATTTTCACTGTGTTGAAAGAATTTATAAACATCACCAGTAGTTAAAAGTAACCCTTCTTCCAAAGCTTTCCACAAATCAGCAGCCGTTTCAATTTCTGATGATTCTGAAACAATTGCCAAAGTTGATAAATCAAATTGATTGCCAATACAAGCAGCTAACTGCAAGATATTTTGAGTTGATTGTGGTAGTCTTTGCAGTTGAAATGCCATAAAGGCAATAACATCATCTGTAACTGCTTGAGTCGTCACTTGTGCAATGTCACATTCCCAAAAGCCTGACTCAAAGTTAAATTGAATCAGTTTATCTTGATGTAATGCTTTGATAAATTGTGTAGCGAAAAATGGATTACCTTGAGTTTTTTGAGATACAAGTAGGGAAAGAGGCAACGCTAAATCCTCAGAACACTTCAGTGTGTCAGCAATTAACTGATTCACTTCTCTTTGATTTAGTGGTGCTAATGTAATAGTATTAATAGTTGTTTGTGTTTTTTCAATCTCACTCAAAGTCAACATTAACGGATGTGCTTTTTCGACTTCGTTATCACGATATGCACCAATTAATAAAAGATGTCCTGTATCAGCCATTAATAACTGCATTAACTTCAGCGATGCTGAATCTGCCCATTGTAAATCATCTAAAAACATCACTAATGGATGTTCGGCAGTGGTAAAGACTTGAGTAAACTTTTGAAATATTAAATTAAATCTAATTTGTGATGCATTTCCTGATAATTCTGGAAGAGATGGTTGTTGACCAATAATTCTTTCTAATTCCGGGATGACTTCTATAATTACTTGTCCATTTTCACCCACAGCTGCTAATATTTTGCTTTTCCATTGCTGGATTTGGCTATCACTTTCTGTTAATAGTTGCTCCATGAAATCCCGAAATGCCTGTACCAATGCACTTAAGGGAATATTCCGTTGAAATTGATCAAATTTTCCTTTGATAAAATAACCACGTTGTCTAACAATCGGTTTATGGACTTCATTAATTACAACGGTTTTACCAATACCGGAAAAACCAGCTACCAGCATCATTTCTGTTGCACCCAGGCTAACTCTTTCAAATGCTTGGAGTAGCGTTTCTATTTCTGTTTCCCGTCCATAGAGTTTATCAGGAATAATGAAGCGATCGCACACATCTCGTTGGGCAATTGGGAAACTTTTAATTTCACCAGTTTCTTGGAGTTGAGATAAACATTTTTCTAAATCAAATTTCAGTCCTAATGTACTTTGATAGCGATCTTCAGCATTTTTAGCCATCAATTTCATCACGATATCTGACAAGACTTGTGGAATTTCTTCACTTTTGACTTCCCGAAGGGATGCTGGAAGTTTTGCTAAATGGCAATGTACCAATTCCATCGGATCGTTTGATTGAAACGGTAATTCTCCAGTCAATAATTCGTAAAAAGTCATACCTAATGAATACAAGTCAGTCCGATAGTCAATTCCTCGATTCATTCTTCCTGTTTGTTCAGGAGAAATATAACTAAGTGTTCCCTCCAACACATTGGGATTCATTAGTGTTTGAGTTTCCCGTGGTAGTAAGGATGCAATACTAAAGTCAATTAATTTAACTTGTTTAGTTTCGGAATTAATTAGAATATTGGCAGGTTTAATATCTTTATGAATAATGCGCGAGCGGTATAGTATATCTAAGGCGTTGCAAAGTGTGATTGCTATCTGTAAAAACTCCATCAGTGATTCTACGCTTCCCCCCACTCCCCACTCCCTTGTACAGACGCGATTAATCGCGTCTCTCCCTACTCCCCATTCTTTAAGAGAAATCCCCCCAAAGTCTTCCATTACCAACGCATAGCCATTTTGATAAGGTTCCAGGCTATAAGTTTGGATGATTAGAGGTGAGTTAAGATTTTTGGCAATGGTGTACTGATTGCGAAACTGTACCAGTTCGATAAAACTGGGATAAGGATTTTTCAGCAGTTTAATTACCACAGGTAAAGAATCATCTCGATACCCGCGATAAACTATCGTTCTGGAACCATTGTAAAGTTCTTCACTGATGCGATATCCGGGAATACTGACAAGAGTGCTATCCATACTGCTAAATCTTTAATACTTATAGATTTAGTGTTCCCAGAATCTATGAAATTGTTTATAAACAAGAGGAAAATTTTAGACAGTTGCAATTTTGCTCATAAATTCTGTTCCTTCTCTTTCCACCTTTCCACCTTCATCCTCCAACAGGTAGGATAATCTCAAATTCCGTCCCCTGTCCTAATTTAGAAACAAAATTAATTTGTCCGCCATGAGTTGAAATAATGGAGTAGGCTACTGCTAATCCTAATCCCGTTCCTTTACCGACAGCTTTTGTAGTGAAGAAGGGATCAAATATTCGTTTTCGGATTTCATCAGGAATTCCAATACCATTATCAGCAATGCGAATACTCGCACTCTTAGTTAAAGAATTGCTTAATTCGGTATGTATTTTAATAGTACGAGTTGTTATTTTGACTTCATTTAAAGCATCAATGGCATTATTCAAAATATTCATAATTACCTGATTGATTTGTTTGGCGTGACAATTCACTTGTGGAAGATCAGCATAATTTTTGATAATTTCAATTTCACTGAGTCGATGTTGTAGAATTAATAGCGTATTCTCAATACCCTCATGAATATTGACGGCTTTGATATCTGCTTCATCTAGTCGGGCAAAATTCCGCAGAGATAAGACAATATTCTGAATCCTTTGACTACCTTGCTGTATTGAAGCCAGCAGATTTGGTACGTCTTGAATTGCGTAATTTAAATCTTTATCATTAAGATAAGCTTGAATTTTGGTAGTAGGTTGTGGATATTGCTGTTGATAGAGATTAATACCCTCTAGTAAATCTTGAAAATACTCTTTTAAATATGTAATATTACCGTAAATAAAGTTAATTGGGTTATTTATTTCATGGGCAATTCCAGCTACCATTTGCCCTAAACTCGACATTTTTTCAGCATGAATCAATTGAGTTTGGGTTTGTTGTAATTCCTGGAGAGTACGGGATAATTGCTGATTTTTGTGATGAAGTTCTTGGGTGCGCTGTTCTACTTTTTGCTCTAAGGTGTTGTAGAGTAAGGCGTTTTCTAGAGAAATTGCCGCTTGACTGGTTAATAATTCTAGTATATCTAAGCGATCGCCTACAAATGCACCCATTGTTATCTGATTTTCTAAGTACAAAATTCCCAGTAACTGCCCCTGATTCCGAATTGGCATACACAGCGCACTTTTGGGTTGATGCTGGCGCATATATTCCCCAATCACATTAGGTAAATGGGTTTTGAGATCGTCAATCAAAACTGTTTCTAGAGTGTTTTTCACATACTGAATTAGTTTGATTGGAATACCAGGATGATTATCTAAAAGTGCTGTTTGCAACATAGTACCTTCTAAGGTGGCGATCGCTCGCACTTCCCATAAGCCATTTTGAAAGAGAATTAACGCACACCGATCAGCACCAGCATTTTCGAGAATAATCTGAGTTAGCTTCTCGATTAGCTCATCTAAGTGAATTGCGGTAGAGATTGCCTGGGAGGCTTTAAAGACAGAGCCAAAGTCTAGCACCGAATTGCTGCTGGAGGAACTTGAGATATGGATTGAAGAATGAATATTATTAAATGCAACATTGTTACTCAGTGTTTCTTGCAAGTTAAGTTTGAGATTTTTTTGTTGCAGAATGGGCCGCAGAAGTTCTGGGTAGCGTTGTTCTAAGTCATCTACTTTGCTTTTGGCTCCCCAACTGGTATAGCAGTAGTAAGCTTCTTGCATATAGACCTGGGCAATTTTTTCTTTGCCCCAATCAAGGTAGAATTTAGCAGCCAGTTCATTGCTAAGTGCTGCTTCTTGGATGTAGCCATTTTCTCTAGCAAGAGAAATAGCGCGATCGTAAAATTCAATTGCTGCGGTTTTTTGTCCTAGTATCCGACACCTTTCTGCCTCCACCAACTCGAATCGATGCTGATGATTCATGGGTGCATAATTTGCCCATTGTTGCATGGTGTCTTGATTTTCTGCTACTTGTTGTAAAGTCCTCTGTTGTTCTACAGGTGACGACGTAGGAAATAAAGCCAGTTGCAACAGCGAATCATAAAGGTTCAGCACTGGAGTGTTTACCATTGCATATCCTGAACCAGAATATTGTTTAGCTTTGAGGGCATATTCCACCGCCAAATCTAGTTTTTGAAACAGATAACAAAGAATTAATTTATTAACAAAAATATGCCATAAAGCAGTGCCATCATTAGTTTGTTCATGTAAAGTCAGCATTGACCTTTCATCATAAACTGTACCAACTAATTCCCAAGGGGTGGTTTTTGACTCAATTAAATTCAAGACTACTTGGTGATAAATATTGTTATAGTTGAGTGCGATTTTTTGGTTAATTTTTTCTATTGCTGCCCCATAAATCTCTAATTCTTTAGCTAGTTTGGTTAGTTCTTGACCGGCGATGTAACCTTGGAAGCAATAAATGTAGGCAGCATAACCAGCATACGCTAAATCCCCAGTATCTAGCCCAATGGCATAAGCTTGTAATAATGGTTTGAGGGTTGTTATTACATGCTCTTTCCAGTGAGTAACAAAATGATGAACTACTAAAACAACTCTTGCTTGGTATTCCTGATTTTGAAATTTGGACAGCAGTTGCAACGCTAACTTACCCAATTCGTAACCTGTTGGGATACTATTTGGTTGACCGCAAAGCATGAGTGCATAAACTGAGTAAGTAAAGGCAGAACCGGAAGTATTTCCGTATTTTATAGAAAGAGCAACTTCTTTCAGCGCTAATAAGCGATGGAGTTCAGGTTTTGCTAGATAAGCAGGAGTAGTTACTTTAACTAAGACACGCAAGGCTGCACGTAATTCCAGATTCTCTATCTCTGGCAAATCAACTAATTCAGCAATTGTTTTGCCACTCAAGGTAGCTTGAGTCTCTTGCAAAGCGAGAACAAAATCCTCATCTGTTGGTTCTTTGGGAAACTCAATACCAATCGGCTGCAAAAATTGCATAGCTGTATCGATCGCTGCCAATAATTTTCCTTGGACTGTGTAAGCTTCAATTTTTACTTCACATACATTGGCTGTATCTGTGACAGCTTTGGCGTTTTGTAAAATTTCCTGGGCAAAATTTTCCATTGCGTCAATTTCACCGCACAGATAACTAGCTTCGGTTGCTTCGTTATACAGGCTTAAAGTTAAATTGTAGTTAGATTCCCAAGGGTTAAATGGTAGCAATCGGATACCTATTTTCAAATATGCAATTGCTGAACTGTATGCAGTTGAGGCTTTTGCTTTTTTCCCAGCCATGAGATTTAACTGTGCGAGTTCATGGCGTTCTTGAGGTTGATAGAAATGTTCAAGCCCAATATTTAGCTGATTAGCGATCGCAAAAATTCGATCTTCTAGTTCAGCTTTCGGGGTATTTTGCCACAGCAGGCGGCCAATTTTGATATGGGTTATCTGTTTGCAATCTTCAGGAATCAGTGAGTAAGCAGCTTGTTGGACGCGATCATGCAGGAATTTATATGCTATGGCATGAGCTATTTCCTGATTATCAGCTTGATTTTCTTGGTCTACATAAAACTTATAAACTTCACTTTGTGGTATAACCAAACCTTCCTGTAATGCTTTCCATAATGCGGCGGCGGTTTCGGTTTGGGATTGTTGATAAACAATCGCCAAGGTATGTAAATCAAACTGATTACCAATACAAGCCGCCAGTTTTAAAACCTCCTGAGTTGCTGGTGTTAATTTCTGCAACTGTTGTGCCATAAACTCCACCACATCATCTGTCAGCGCCAATTGCTTGATTTGGGCAATATTACATTCCCAATACCCGCTTTGAAAATTGAATTGAATATAATTATCCTGATGCAGTGCCTTAAGAAACTGAGTAGTAAAAAAGGGATTTCCTTTGGTTTTTTGATACATCAATTGCGTTAATGGCTGTGCTAATTCCAGTTGACAATTAAGGGCATCTGCTAACAACTGATTTACACTTACTCGACACAGTGGGCTGAGGATAATGTTGTTAATGACGGCTCCCGCATTGCCTATTTCATCTAATGTCAACATTAAAGGATGTGCTGGAAAGACCTCATTATCTCGGTATGCCCCAAGTAGCAACAAGTAGCCTGTCTGGGATTGATCCATGAGTAGCTGCATCAGCTTCAGTGATGCCGAATCTGCCCACTGCAAGTCATCCAAAAATATCACTAAGGGATGTTCTAGTACCGTGAAAACTTGAATAAATCTCTGGAACAGCAGATTGAAGCGATTTTGAGCAGCCATTCCAGATAATTCTACAGCCGGAGGTTGGGAACCAATAATTAGTTCAAGTTCTGGGATAACCTCAATAATAACTTGGGCATTTTCACCCAAAGCTGTGATAATTTTCTCCTGCCACAGCTGCAAATTAGTATCAGTTTCACTCAATAGTTGCCCCGTTAAATCTCGGAAGGCTTGCACAAATGCACTAAAGGGAATATTACGATTAAATTGGTCATATTTACCTTTGATAAAACAACCACGTTGCCTAACAATCGGTTTATGAACTTCATTGATAACCGCAGTTTTCCCAATCCCTGAAAAGCCAGCAACTAACATCATTTCTGTTGTCCCTTGGCTGACTCTTTCAAATGCTTGCAATAGGGTTTCTACTTCGGGTTCTCTGCCATATAATTTATCAGGAATAATAAAGCGATCGCAAATATCTTGTTGTCCAATTGGGAAGCTCTCAATTTTCCCTGTTTCTTTCAGTTGATCCAAGCACTTTTCTAAATCATACTTCAATCCTAAAGCACTCTGATAGCGATCTTCAAGATTTTTTGCCATCAGTTTGCTAACAATTTCTGAGAATATAAATGGGATTTCAGAATTAATATCATGTATTAAAGGCGCTTTTTTTGCAATATGACAATGTACTATTTCCATTGCATCCTCTGACTGAAATGGTAATTTTCCAGCCAGTAATTCATAAAAAGTTACGCCCAAAGAATAAAAATCTGTGCGGTAGTCAATCCCTCGATTCATTCTTCCGGTTTGTTCTGGCGAAATATAAGCCAGTGTTCCTTCTAACACATTGGGGCTAATTAAGGTTTGAGTTTCTCGTGGCAGTAAAGATGCAATACTAAAGTCAATTAATTTAACTTGTTTAGTTTCTGGATTAATTAAAATATTGGCAGGTTTAATATCTTTATGAATAATGCGCGAGTGATAGAGTATATCTAAGGTATTAGATAGCGCGATCGCAATTTGTAAAAACTCTATCAAAGCTTCTACGCTCCCCCCCACTCCCCACTCCCTACTGCCTACTCCCCATTCTTTAAGAGAAATCCCTCCAAAATCTTCCATTACCAACACATAACCATTTTGGTATTGTTCTAGGCTATAAGTTTGGATAATTAAGGGTGAGTTAAGATTTTTAGCTATGGTGTACTGATTGCGAAACCATAAGAGTTCATTAAAACTCGGATAAGGATTTTTTAGGAGTTTAATCACTACTGGTAATGAGTCAATCTCTCGGTATCCCCGATATACCAACGTTCTGGAACCATTGTAAATTTCTTCACTGATGCAATATCCGGGAATACTGACTGTAGTATTATTCATACTGCTAAATACTCATATTTTCTGGAGTTAGTATTCCCAAATGGATGAAGCAATTCATCTCCACAGCTTTTTGGCGTTTGCTCTGGGCCTTGCGATCGCGTATGCTAAATTCAGTCTGATTTGAATTATCTTCTGTGGACAGAAACCGCGAACCGTTTATCAGTCTGGCACTTTACCACGCCTTTAAATGGTCGGTCGTCAGCCCCATGCTTCACGCTTACTTTCGGGGCCAGATTTATGGTACGGAGAATGTCCCCCAATCAGGGCCGTTATTGATAGTGAGTAATCACGCTAGTTATTTTGACCCGCCAATTGTCTCTAACTGTGTACGTCGTCCAGTAGCGTACATGGCGAAAGAAGAGTTATTTAAGATCCCAGTTTTGGCGCAAGCGATTAAATTGTATGGTGCTTATCCGGTGAGTCGAGGAAGTGCCGATCGCAATGCCATCCGTTCCGCCCTAGAATATCTCAATAACGGTTGGGCTGTCGGTGTTTTCTTGCAAGGGACTCGCACCCCAGATGGTCGAATTACAGACCCCAAAAGAGGCGCACTGCTGCTAGCGGCGAAAGCAAAAGCCCCAATATTACCCGTGAGTGTCTGGGGTACTGAAGAGATTTTACAAAAAGGATCGTCCCTACCTCGCCCAGTTCCCATCACTGTAAGAATTGGTAACTTGATTGATGCTCCTAGTTCCAGTAATAAAGAAGAATTAGAAGCCCTAACACAAAAGTGTACCAAAGTAATAAATGAGATGCATGATTTAGGAAGATAAGTTAGACAAGCTTAGATGTATGCTTTAGGGAGGTAGCGATCGCTATTGAGTTTCTCTAATCTTAAAATCAATTCACTCTAGTAATCATCTAAAGAAGGCAGAAGGCAGAGGGCAGAGGGCAGAAGGACTGCAATGCAGTGCAGGCTTCAGACCTACACTGATTGCAAGACACCAAATTGAAAATTTTGGTGTGGGGCTTAAACCCTTACTCCTTTCAGTCGTGAGCTTCTTGGCAGGAATCAAAATTCCCTTCTGCCTTCTGCCTCCTGCCCTCTGCCTTTCTTGCTAAAGAACTTCCAACAAATACATCATCCATCTCACAGAGTGGGCAAATTCCCCATGCTACACAACTAGTTTTTTTCGTCTGAATTACGAATTACGAATTACGAATTACGAATTATTATGAGCGGCTTTGAAGCCAAAAATTTTTGGGATCGATTAAATAATCTGGCGTTAGTCCGCTTTTTACTTTTAGTTGCTTCTGGCTGGGCAATTGTACAACTTTTAGCTTATTTTGAAACAGTCATTGTTATTTTTACATTTGCTGCAATTTTGGCTTTTTTACTTAGTTATCCTGTACAATGGCTGCGACATTTTTTGCCCCACGGCGTAGCTGTTGGTGTCGTTTTCTTGTTTAGCATTGTGATTATTGGCAGTCTGATAATTACCGTCGGCTTAACGGTTTTATCTCAAGGACAACAATTAATTGACAGTATAACTGGCTTTGTAAATTCTTTAATACCTCTATTGGAGCAACTAGAAGGGCTTTTGCGAAGTCGGAATTTGCAGATAAATTTAAGTTTTATTCAAGAACAATTGCGAAACCAAGCCATATCTAGCCTTGTAACTAGCTTGGCTGTTTTACAAGGATTCATGACGAACTTCTTGACATTTATATTGATTGCAGTTGTAGCTTTCTTCATGTTACTGGATGGAGACAAGTTGTGGAACTTTACCATAAAAATAATCCCAAAACAGCGCCGCAATAGATTTACAATTATAATCAGACGCTCTTTTCTCGGATTTTTTAGAGGTCAGTTATTATTAAGTGCGTTTCTCACAAGTACGACTTTTTTAGTTTTTTTAATATTAAAAGTACCTTTTGCTTTGATATTATCAGTAATAGTCGGAGTTCTTGATATAATTCCTGGTATAGGAGCGACATTAGGAGTAAGTGCAGTTACTTTAGTTGTGTTGTCTCAAGGTGTTTGGTTAGCAGTGAAAGTCTTAATAGCTTGTATTGTCCTCCAGCAGATACAAGACAACTTGATTGCACCTCGAATTATGCAAGATACGCTAAATCTTAATCCTGTAGTAGTATTCTTTGCTTTGCTAGTAGGCGCTAAAGTAGCAGGTTTACTAGGAGTTTTTATATCTATTCCCATCGCTGGAGTCATCGTATCTTTATTTGAAATTGATGAAATGAAATCAGAGGTTTAGAAGGGCGGTGAATTGCGTACAAGAGAGACGCGATTCATCGCGTCTGTACAAAAAATATGCGATTTATCGCGTCTGTAGTAATTAATGTAAAATAGTTTATAAGCAATACAAATTAAGGAATGATGTCGGATTTAAGAGCAGAATTGACAGAAATTTTGGATGAGGCAGAGTGGGAGTGGCTAATTCCTCATGTGCAAAGAGATGCAGTAATTTTAGTGGCGCTTGAGTTAAACTTAGTGGATGTTGGAGTAGCGATCGCTAGTGATAATATCCCATCAGTGGAACAGTGGATTGATAAACAATTGATTGCCAAACCCACCGTAGTACAGGTGGGAGAATGGAATGGCGATCGCACTAAACGATTTAACACTCTCATCGTTCAGCCTTACGTTCTGGTGCAAGAAATAATTGCTGCTTAATTAGTTTTTGTGGCATTTTGTTCGGAGTTAGAGTAAATAAAATATTGATGTAGCATAAAATACATCAATGTATTAAGAAGTAGAGAGCGAATATACTTCTCGACTATTGACTAAAGCAAAATTTTCTTCTTTAAAGTTTAGCCATCTAGGGGCTAGAATTGTTACGATAATTTCAGATTAGATATTGAAACCTTGATCCAATCTGAAACCTTAGAACTATTAGAATGGCATCGCCTCTGCCAGCACCTTGCCACCTTTGCGGCAACTAAGCTGGGGGCGACAGCTGCGCGTCATCTGAAAATACCTGATTCTCAGATCCAAAGCGAAGAGTTATTAGAGCAAACCAAAGAAGTCTACCAGCTGGAAACTCGCCTGACCACGGGACTGTCATTTGAGGGAATTCAAGATATTGGCGATTCTCTAGAACGGGCAGAACGTAGTGGAGTTTTGGCAGGGGATGAATTGTTAGCGATCGCTACTACCCTCTCTGGTGCGAGAAATTTGCGCCGTGTCATTGACAATCAGGAAGATTTGCCGATTTTGACTGATTTGGTTGCCGATTTGCGGACTTATCCAGAACTAGAGCAAGAAATTCACCGATGTATTGATGAACGGGCCCAGGTAACTGACCGCGCGAGTCAAAAACTGGGAGAAATTCGCACAGATTTACGGCGAGTACGCAGCCAAATTACCCAAAAGCTGCAAAATATCTTACAAGCAAAATCTGGAGCAGTTCAAGAACAGCTAATTACGCAACGAGGCGATCGCTTTGTCATCCCCGTAAAAGCACCCCAAAAAGATGCCATCCCCGGTATTGTCCACGATACCTCTACTAGCGGTGCTACCTTATACGTGGAACCGAATTCAGTAGTGCCTTTGGGCAACCAACTGCGGCAGATAATTAGAAGAGAGCAAGCCGAAGAAGAAGCTATTCGCCGTGCTTTGACAGAACAAGTAGCCGCAGTCAAACCAGATTTAGAGAGATTATTAGCGATCGCCACCACTTTAGATTTGGCAACCGCTAGATCGCGGTATAGCTACTGGCTAGGAGCAAATCCCCCGCGATTTATCCAGCGTGAAGATAATGAAATCATTACCTTGCGGAATCTACGACATCCTCTGTTAGTGTGGCAACAACAGCACGAACAAGGGCAACCAGTAGTACCTGTAGATTTGTTGATAAACCCGCTAATTCGGGTAGTGACAATTACCGGGCCAAACACTGGCGGTAAAACTGTAACCTTAAAAACTTTGGGATTAGCCGCATTAATGGCCAAAGTGGGTTTATTTGTCCCCGCCCGCGAACCAGTAGAAATACCTTGGTTTGATAAAGTGCTGGCAGATATTGGCGATGAACAATCTTTACAGCAAAGTTTATCCACATTTTCAGGACACATCCGCCGAATTAGTCGGATTTTAGAAGCATTAGGGAATCGGGAATCGGGAATCGGGAATCGGGAAGAAGAGAATCTAGAAATCCCCACTCCCCACTCCCCACTCTCCACTCCCCAATCACTCGTTTTACTCGATGAAGTCGGCGCAGGAACCGATCCAGTTGAAGGTAGTGCCTTAGCGATCGCCTTGTTGCAATATTTAGCTAACCATGCCCAGCTAACGATCGCCACCACTCACTTCGGGGAATTAAAAGCCCTGAAATACGAAGATGAGCGCTTTGAAAATGCCTCTGTTGAATTTGACGAAAGTACTCTCTCGCCTACTTACCGTTTGTTGTGGGGCATACCTGGACGTTCTAACGCCTTAACTATTGCCCTCCGCTTGGGATTAAAACCAGAAGTGGTAGAACAGGCAAAAACTCAAGTTGGAGAAGCCACAGATGAAGTTAACCAGGTGATTGCTGGTTTAGAAGCACAACGCCGTCGCCAAGAAACCAAAGCAGCCGAAGCCCAAAGTTTGTTGCAGCAAGCGGAACGTTTATACAAAGAAGTATCCGCAAAAGCTGCAAGTTTGGAAGAAAGGGAAAGCAGTTTGCGGGCTTCACAGGAAATAGCAGTCCAACAAGCGATCGCTCAAGCAAAAGGTGAAATTGCCCAAGTGATTCGTCGTTTGCAGAAAGGTACGCCCACAGCCCAAGAGGCGCAGCAAGCAACCAATGCTTTGAATCAAATTAGCCAACAATATCAGCCAGCAACGCCAGCAAAACCAAAAGCTGGATTTATGCCCAAAGTAGGCGATCGCGTCCGCATTCCAAAACTGGGACAGATCGCGGATGTGATCACTGCCCCCGATGAAGATGGGGAGTTAAGCGTTCGGTTTGGGCTAATGAAGATGAATGTGAAGTTGCAAGACGTAGAATCTCTAGATGGTCAAAAACCCGAAGCGATCGTCAAACCCAAACCAGCCCCAGCAGCAGTAACCCCGCCACCGCAAAGTGTCCCAGAAATTCGGACTTCCCAAAATACCATCGATTTGCGTGGTAAACGGGTAGCTGATGCCGAATACATTTTAGATAAAGCCATCTCAGAAGCTACAGGCCCAGTCTGGATTATTCACGGGTACGGCACTGGAAAACTGCGACAAGGAGTTCACACCTTTTTGCAACAGCATCCCAGAGTTAACAACTACGAACCAGCAGAACAAGCAGATGGTGGCACTGGTGTTACCGTTGCTCACATAAAATAAAGGCAGGAAATTCGATATAGCAGTCCTAAATCATTCGTGAAAATTATATCTCTCTTTCTTCTTTCTTTGCTTTGCGTCCTTAGCGTCCTTGGCGGTTCGTTTCCTAATCTATATTTTTCACAACTCAAATAGGATTGCTATATGTTACTTGAACTCAATCAACTAATTGTTAAAGCCGGTCATCAGTTATTGATTAAACATATCTCCTGGCCGGCATACAAACGAATTTTAGCAGAATTAGGAGACAATCGCAGTTCGCGCATAGGTTACAGTCAAGGGATGCTGGAAATAATGGCTCCATTGCCAGAACATGAAGTAGCTAAAGTTATTATTGGGGACTTGGTAAAAGTTTTATTAGAAGAACTCGATTTAGAATTTTGGAGTTTAGGTTCTACAACTTTTGATAAGGAAAGTATGGATGCCGGGGTAGAACCAGATGATTGTTTCTATATCCAAAATGAAGCTAGAGTTAGGGGCAAAGATAGAATAAATTTAGAAATTGACCCGCCTCCAGATTTGGCTATTGAAATTGATATTACCTCCCGCACTCGTTTCAATAATTATCAAGATTTGAGAGTACCAGAATTGTGGCGATGGAATGGAAGAAAACTGGAAATCAACGTACTGTTCAATGGTAAATATTTAGAATCAAATACCAGTTCTATTTTCCCCAATTTACCAATTCAGCAAGTAATTCCCGAATATTTGATGCTGAGTAAAACCAATGGCAGAAATACAACAATGAAAGGATTTCGTGCGTGGATAAGGCAGAAAATTAGTAGTCCGATTTAGTTCAAATTGTTAGAATTAGCTACTCCAAAAGATTGTGGATAGTAGTATAAATGAAGATAATGTAAGACTCGATGAAATTCCTGCTATCAGACCTATACTCGCCTTGGTTATTTATTTTTCCAGAGAGACAACGCAAGATATAGAGCTTGTTCATATTTTGCTTATTGAATGTATTGTTGAATTGATTTGAATCAGAATAAGACAATATTAGTAACTTTTCTACTTATGGTAGTCTAATTTAATTAATTGCTTTTTGTTCAAGATGAAAACTACACCTATAGCTAGTAAAATTCCACCCGCGCCCTGATGTTCGGGAACAGAAGTAGAGGGTGCGGTAAATCCATACTTGGCTAAAATTTCTTGACCTTCTGGTGACAGGATATATTCAGCTAATTTTTCACCATCAGGCTCGGCGTTCTTCAGTGTAGCCAATCCATAATTAGCTTTCGTTGCTAAATAGTCGGGTAATTCTACTATTTGCAGATTTTCACCACCTTCTATGGCTTGGGCAGTCTTCCCACTGGTGTAATAAGATAAAAAGATATCTGCCTGCTTTGTTTCTTCTAAAAAGTAGATTAAATTATTTTTGCCATTAGGAACTATAGGAGCATTAGGATTACCACCTACTAATTGCAAAGCTTTATTCTTTAGAATTTGAGAACTACCAGGTTTAACCTGATTAGTCTTATCAAATATCTGCCATGCATAGTCACCAGATGGATCTGCTATGGGGGTAGAGGTTCCCACCTTGATGTCGGGTTTTAGCAAAAAATCCAACAAATTATCTGATGTGATCCCAAGTTCTGATCTGACAACAGCAGTCATGCGATTGCTAGTGAAGTTCACTACAGGTTCACTTAAACCTTCTTCAAACAATTTCTGAGGATTCTCAATATCTGCACTAGCAAAAACATCTGCGGATTTTCCAGTTTCGGAGAATTCTTGTTCTATAAATTCTCGTGTTAACCCAGACGGGCCAAATCGCGTTTCTACTGGAATCCCATATTTATCGTTAAAAGATTCAGCTACTTCTGTGAGGCTATCGCGCAAACTACCAGCACCGTATAGCTTAACCGCCAATGCCTGAGTTGGTATAATTACACCGACAGCACAAGCTATCAGTGAAAAGGCAAAAAAATGCTTTTTCATATTTGTTATATTGCGTTACTATTCTTACCAGTGAATTATCTGTAACCCATACTGAAGAATGGGTTTTGGTAAATGTCTAAACTATTACCTTTGCCCATTAAGTTTACAAATGAGTTCTGATATGTGCGTGGTTCGCGGTTAGAGCTATAGTACCAACTAAGTTGGAATAAATCAATCGCCCAACATCTTCAAACGCTGACTTTATTAAATTTTTAAATTTGTCATCGGTTACATAGAGACATCAATCGTCCTGATGTTACTTAATCTGTCTTGAAATAACAGGCTACACCCAAGCGAGACTGGGGTGGAGTTCGGATAAGTTTTTGAGGCAGGGGAGGCAGTTGAGAAAACAGGGTTATTATTCAGTAATTCTTTTCTCAAGAACAGCTTCTCTTCTCTCCCGCCCAAGAACAGCCTGCTTTAACCAAGAAATTGCTTGACCAAACCGTATTGAGATCGTGTTCAGCAGTAAGAAGCACCTTTAGCAAATAGACAAAAAATTTGTATAGTAATTATGTATACATGAAGACCAAATAATAAACATCGATAAATTTCAAAATTTACAGCCATAAAGAAATTAGGAGGTATTCTACACAATTACTTTGCAATAATTAGCGGTTAGCATTCAGAACAATAGTTTATTTATACTCTTGTACGGAACTTGTAGCGAAAGTCGGGTAAACCTTAACTAGAATTGATACTTTTCTACTTTGTCGAAAATAAATTTTCATCTAGAGTAGGACAAAGATACCTGCTGTTTACCACATAAAAAAGCTAGATTAAGCCTCTGGCTCATAGCTATGGGAAACCAAGCTTGATTCTTAAGAGTCTGGTTTCAAAATGGGTAACAGCAACATCCTCTATCAGCTTGATCACCTATGCTAAAAGTTATGCACTCGGCCGCCAACTCAGCCACTCCGAATTCCCAGTGGGAGGATTTAATCAAGCTTCCAGCCCCAAATACAGTTCAATGGGACAATATCAAAACCCAATTAGACTTAGTGCTGTTGGCGCTAGAAACCTTAACTGGGATTGGTTCAGAGGCTATGCTTTCGGCGGCAACTGATCTGAATTTAGAGTCAAGAGTGCCAGACCGCGTAGCTTTATGGCGACTGCGCCAATCAAATCCGCTACGCAAAGGTCAAGGAGGGCGAAAAAAGTTAGATGTGGAAGAAGCGCGATCGCTTGTTCTGATCATCTGCTACTTAGCCAAACAGCACCAGGAATTGATTCGCCGCGCTGTCGGACTGTTGGAACAAATGGCAGGAAATAACCGGGAACCTCACCAGGCTGCTTTACTTGGAGATTATATTGATGCTTTTTGCAACACCTACCAAGAGCGGATGGAAGAGGATGAGAAAATCTCAACGGATTTACTAACTAACCTGGCCCTAAAACTGCTTGTAGATTTACTTTTTTACAGTGCTCCTGGTGGGCATCGTCGTCTCTGGCTAGCACTTTTAGACCGTTCTACAAAATTTTAGATTTTAGATTTGAAATTCCTCAACCAAATTTGCTCATGAAAGTTTGCTAGATAAGGATTCCCTTTTAATGATTGTTAGTACTTGGGCAATGCATTATCAGCACTGCTTCTTCTTTGCACATCAGTTTGCATAACAAAAGAAACCTAACAAAATTCTGAGTGGAAGAATCTGCCTTTTCAACTTTTCTTTGCAAGCAACTGGCTCAACTTTTTGCAAAATCCCAAATAGTCTTCTTCGCAGTTCCTGCCATGCCTCTATCAAATTCTGTCATTCGTTGCTATACACCCCCTACTTGCACGCTAGAAGTATTCGCGCAAAGCTCACCTCTGTCGCGTTGGATGGGCAAAACTGTCCTCAAGCACCTGAGCTTTGAGCTTCGTTTTGATGATCCCAGACTACCAGAAGAACATAGAGTTCCAATTCGGGGCGATCGCGATCAACTTGAAGCTTTATGTGATGCAGTCACAAGCTACGTACAGCAATTCCTCCAACAGTCTCCAGAAAGCTTTTGCCTAAGTTTCTCCGACACCCAGGAGTCAAGCACAGCATTAGGCGAGTCGGAATCAAAGTCCTCTACAAAAACATTAAATTCTTTTAGTACCCAGATTCCTGGGGGAAATATCCGCTTAGAACCAAGCAGCCATCTAACTCACAACTTATTTCTCGGTTCTCTCGCCAACCAATCATCCGGCCCCGTAATTAAACTCAGTCTGCTACAACTATTTGATTTGGCCAGTGCTTTAGATGAGTACTCAACTGATGTCATGGCACTCCCAACTCTCAAAAGCACTACGACTTTGAGGTTCCCTACTTGGGCCCCTGTTGCCGCAGTATTAGTATTAGGTGTAGGTTTATTACCACTTACTTGGCAATATGCTAACAACCTTAGGGAAAAGCAACAGCAGACAGCTAAAACCTCAGATCCAGCAGCAGTAAAGGCTGCTTTAGAAACTTCACCCTCACTAAACTTTCCTACGCCTCAACCTGGACTTAGCAATCCATCAGATAATTTGCTCGGTTCTACCCCTCCACTTTCCACATCAACTTTACCCCAAGCACCTCTAACAGCCCCTAGTTCTACTTTTTCTACAGCGCCACCTCTAAATGCACTGACAATACCTCAAGGCAAGACTTCGACCCTTTCCAATAATGGGGCGATGCCTCCGGCGAGCTTCTCTACGAAACGCTCCGCGAACGCTAATGCACCATCCAGCAAAATCCCAGGTCAGGAAATTGCTATATTACCAAATCTTGCACAAAACCCTACAGCGTCAACTACCCAACCTGGCGCTCTTCCTAAGCTGCGGGATTTGCCACCCAGACTATCTTCTAACACAAGCAGCTTACCAACTAATATCTCACCAGTTGTCCCCCCATCTCTTGACACCATACCTAATAGTGGCAATACTCCTACCCAACCCTCCTCACTAAACTCACAACAGCTAGAGGAAAGAATTAATTCCCTACAGCAACCTTCTCCTGGAGAAAAACCTGCTTCACAACCTTCCTCCTCTAGAACTGCGGATAATAATCCCTTTATCGATCAATTAGGGAACGAACGCCAAAGTCCTAAATCTACACAAGTAGCTACTGGCACATTATTTGATACACCTCAAGTAGCAGAAGCTAGAGAATACTTAAAAAAACGTTGGCAACCACCCACAGGACTAGGACAAACATTAGAGTACAGTTTGATAGTCAGTGTTGACGGCACAATTGAGCGAATTATTCCTCTCAATAAGTCAGCAAGAGACTTTGTTGATAGCGCTGGGATGCCTGAAGTTGGGAAACCTTTTGTTTCTGCCAACAAACGCGGACAAAATGTCAAAATTCGAGTTGTTCTCACTCCTGATGGCAAGGTAAAGACTTTTCCAGATGAATAAAAGTAAATTAATCAGTTTAACCTGAGATATTTCACTAGTCATAACAACCGTCTAATAATGAATTACTCTTGCTTATAGCTAAAGTTGTCTTTAGACGACTAGAAACGCTTTGAGTCCACTTGAGTGGACTTTGGCTATTAGCCTCAGACTAAAGTCTGAGGCGGGCTATTATTGCAAGCCGGAAGTCAAAGGTCAAAAAAATTCTAAAGTTATACAGAATTAATTACACAACGTCATTGCGAATGTAGCGTTTGCGGTAGTGTCTCTAAGAGTTGCGTAATGAACTACGAACGCGATCGCTTCCCTTATGGATGGAAAAAACAAGTAAAACCCTCTTCCCTTCTGCCTTGATTCTTGAAATAGGGTTAAATATTTTTGTCCGGCTACTTATTCCAAGCTCTTAGGCTATTTAAAATGGTCTGTTTATTTTCGCGCCCCTATACTACATGGTTTATCGAGAATGGTGTAAAATTTCAGTTTAATGCCACTTTTATAAGTGGTACAAAGATTGTGCTATTTTTTACTTATTTTAGTTGCTCTTGAGCTTGTTTTTTGGAGTCCAGTTAATAAACTGGTCTTACTATTAATACTAGTAAACTTACTACTCAATAAAATTACTGTTAACACCAATTCTTTAAAATAAAACTATCAAATCTGTAAACCAGATGAAATCTGACTTTTATTAATTACGAATTGGTATAAATCACTCATATCAAAAGTAGAAAATATGCAAACAATTGGTACTCAAAAAGACAGTCCAGCTTGGGTTATTCAAACTTGGGCAGCTTTTGTGATTTCTATTTCTATGACCACCTTTGGCATTGTAAACTTACCTGTAAATAGCTGGGTGAAAGGCTTTATGGGTATGGGTATGGCTTTCTCTGTTGGCTCAACTTTTACTTTGGCGAAAACTACTAGAGACTTGCATGAAAATAGAAGACTAACCGCTAGGTTAGACGAGGCAAAAGTAGAAAAATTGCTTTCACAACACGATCCTCTAAATTTTAAATGAAAGCAGCCATAAGAATTTTGGATTTTAGATTGCCAATTTTGGATTAATCGGATTTAAACAGATATCCCTTTCAGCAATATCAAATAATACTAACTCTTAGCATTTGATGTGATTTACACATCAAAAATTAAATAGTATGAGGAAAAGCAAAAGGACTGGATACCAGTCCTTTATTATCTTGATTAAACGTTTTTATCTTAATAACGGGATTTTTTAGTTTTTAACTTTTGCTTTTTACGCCGACGTTCGCTAGCAGCAACTGCTTGTTCTACCGGATAACCAACTACAGGAATTACCTGATATTTGCGTTCTTGTTCTAATTTTTTTAGTTCAGTGTAATCAACCCAATGAATGCAATCAACTGGACAAGTGTCAATTGCCTCTTGGATAATTTCTTCAGCGTCCCCATCTTGCCGAACTACGCGCGATCGCCCATAATCTGGTTCAATGTAAAAGGTGTTACGTGCAACATGAGCGCAATGCTTGCAACCAATACAGGTGATTTCATCAACATAAACACCATTTTGGCGCAGTAAACCGCCCAATTCCGGTTCTAAACCAGAACGTTCAGGGGCATCCCGTAAAAAACCCCCTAATTCTGGTTCCAAACCCGAACGATTTTCTTCTTGTTCTTCCGACGACGGCAGAAAATCAGCCATTACGCACTCCAGCGCTGTACTACCAGGCGAATTGAACCATCTTCATTTTTTTGTTGTTCAGAGACTTGAAAACCAACACGAGCGGTTTCTTTCACAACTGTTTGATAAGCATAACGCTGTGTCACCTGGCGTAAAAATCCGTCTACAGACAGGTTTTGCTGCCAATATTGCAAGTCAGCTACTAGTTCATATTCTTTGCCATTCCATTTAAAGCCGATGTCATAGCCATTTTCCTGCTCAATACTAACTTCCGCAGGATGGGTTTGACCGCGATAGCCACGAACTTCGCGTGGGCCGGGCTTCCAGTCTACGCCCAATTCAGTCAAAGCATCTTTCAAAGAATCAAGATTACGGATTTGAGTCTTAATTTGGCTAAAGTGTGACATGGTGGTTGTGAATTAATTACACTAAACTACTGTGAAAACTTACCAATCGCTGTAAGTGGTGTGTGTATTCGCCAGATTAGATTGCTGCACCTTCGCGGCGAAATATTCTGAGGTTGGCTCATGATTAAGTACTTGCCCCAGCTGTGCCTCTATTGCTGCTGTAACCTCAGCGCAAGAAGCACCCACAATGCCAGTGACTTTTTCTTGTACCCGACCGTCTGGATAGATTATGAACTCTAATGTCTCCATGCTCTTGGCCAACCACGATAAGTACGCTTAAATTCTACTGTCTTAGCAAAAGGCTACAAATATAGCCGCAGGAACATTTTTACTTAGATACAAACTTACCATTTGTTAAATAATGTTCCATCTCTCAACATATATATCTCAGAATCTTTACAAAAATTATTAATTTTGTAAGTAGTGACATCAGTATTTAGTTAGTCTCTCTTAACCTCATCGATTAGTCAAGGTAACTACTGAGCTTGCCAAGTAAGCTTCAAAAGTCCTATATATAAGCATTAGAGGTAATATAGGCAGCAAGGCAATTTACAAAAATATAAATTTTATTGAAAAGCTTTATCATTACCAATAGATTTACCTTAATCTCTTAAGGTTTTCCAGGTAGATTGCATGTAGCGCGGTGTCATCCTACAGTAATATTGTGGGGAAGACCCAGAAGTAAATTTACCTGGGATAGGGTGTAAACGGATTTTTAGACTTGCGATCGCTAGAATATAAAAACCTTTAACCTTTAAATATCAGCAAATTTTGGGTTTTCTTGGATCAAGGCAACATCAAAGCAGGCGATCGCTTGATAGTAGATGTGTAATATGCGTAGGTGTAGCCAATTTAGGAAAGCCCTATTTCTATTACCTCGCTCGGAACGATGGAATTTAGAACTTTTCGTACTTCTGGTATCAAAAGCATTAAATCAGGAAGACGATTTTTGGATGCAATTAGCACAATAACCGCAACTCCTGCTTGTTCTAAGTTTTGCTGGTATCGCAAATTTTGATCTGTAGTCAGTAGAATGGTGAAACTTTGTTGTTTCATCAGTTGCAAAAGTTCACCATTCTTTTTTCCTGACCATCCCATCTCCACAACTGTGCGTACTTCATAATCTTTGAGTTCACGTTTGAGAGGGCGTGGAACACATTCGTCAAGCAGGATTCGCATAAGCAGTCAGCATTTCTTTTGCTAATTCCAGTGCTGCGATCGCTTGCTCACGGCTAACACTGGGAAAATGATCTAAAAAATCATTTAGCGAATCACCTGCTTCTAAATAATCAAGCAAGGTCTTAATTGGTACGCGAGTTCCAACAAAGACAGTAGTTCCTCCTAATATATCGGGGTCACTGTGAACAATACGCGATGTTGGTACCATAACAACTCTAGACACTTATTTGTCAATATTTCACTATGATCCTAACTTGGAATTACTACTACTTTGAGGTAAATCTCAGTTACACAGGGATTTTAGGGCATCTTGATTGAAGGTAAAAGTCAAAAGCTAATTTCTGCCGTGAAACCTCTGTTAGACGCTCTAATTAAGTAAGTAGAATTTTGGGTAGCTGAACCTTGATAGAAGAAGGTTTTCCAGCTCGTTGATGAAAATTAATTTTTAATACTGTACAAGTACCTTACATAAAAAAAACATCAGTCAGCCAAAGAACCCAGGATAATGAATCATAATTAACCTCTATAGCTTTGAGCTATCAGCCATCAGCCGCCAGTTACAAGCCGGAAGCGCAGATGCTGAATGCTAAAGGCTTTTGATTCAACTTAACCAATTGACTATGAATTCCGAAAAAGTCAAAAATTCTCTAAATATTTCGCCAGCGATACGCATAGGAGTACTAGGTTTCGGCGGACTCGGACAAGCCGCCGCCAAGGTACTTGCTGCTAAACAGGAAATGATTTTAGTCGCCGCAGCAGATCAAAAAGGTTATGCTTACGCTGCTGAAGGTTTAAATACTCAACAATGCATTACAACCTACCAGTCCCAAGGTTCGGTAGGTCATTTAGAGCCAGTTGGTACGTTAACAAATCAAAGTATCCAGGATGTAATTGAAATAGCTCAACCTGTGGATGGGTATTTTCTGGCTTTACCCAACTTGCCAAATGATTTTATTCCCTCTGTTGCCAAGGAGTTTATCAAATCTGGTTGGCGTGGGGTGCTAGTGGATGCGATTAAGCGCACCACTGCTGTAGAACAACTACTAGCGATGAAAGAAGAACTGCAAGCAGCCGGGATTACCTACATGACAGGTTGTGGTGCTACACCTGGATTGTTAACCGCCGCTGCCGCATTAGCCGCCCAAAGCTACGCCGAAATTCATCAAGTCGAAATCACCTTCGGGGTGGGAATTGCCAACTGGGAAGCTTACCGTGCCACCGTGCGGGAAGATATTGGCCACATGCCTGGTTACACAGTGGAAACTGCCAGGGCAATGACTGACGCAGAAGTAGAAGCACTACTAGATAAAACTAATGGTGTGCTTACCTTGACGAATATGGAACACGCTGATGATGTGATGTTAGAAGTAGCGGGAATAGTGGGGCGCGATCGCGTTACTGTTGGTGGTGTAGTCGATACTCGCAATTCTAAAAAGCCTCTCAGCACCAACGTTAAGGTAACAGGACGCACCTTTGAAGGAAAAATTTCCACCCATACCTTTACTTTAGGAGATGAAACCAGCATGGCAGCCAATGTCTGCGGCCCTGCTTTTGGCTATCTCAAAGCTGGTAGACAATTGCACCAACGCGGCATTTATGGAATATTCACTGCTGCCGAAATTATGCCGCAGTTTGTTAGGTAATCATTAGGAGACGCGATTAATCGCATCTGTACATATAAAATCGCAAATTTGGAGCATATTTAGAGGCTCCGAATTTGCGATTTTAAACTCAAAACTCCTCACTATTAATTCCTAATTTTTTCTAAGCTGATGGAAGTTCTGGAAAGAAAATCTCTGTGGAATTCTCTTCAAGCAGCGAATCCGAAGCTTGTATAATAAATGGAAGTTCCGCTCCTATAAGTCCTCGTTGGATGCGTTCTAAAGTCTCACTAAAAATGACAAATAGAGGATATATAGTATTAGCTCCTTCACTCAAAATATGACTGTGACGGAGAGGCATCAACCACTCATAATCATTGTCTAGCCAAACTTGAGTTTGTCGCCAACGCCCTAACAAATCAGAAAAGTCTTCATCAGCACGATGAATAAAAATTAAAATTTCTGCTCCAGTTTTGATTTTCCACTCAGGATCGCACATCAAAATTGCCACATCACAAGGTAAGCAAATCGTTTGTGATGCTGTTGTAGCAGTATTGCGAAGCCGGACAATTGGTAAGGGGATAGTAATGACACTTTCATCTGGACGGCGTAGACTGGGAATCATCTCCAAGTATGGCCGATATTGTTTTAGTAAGGCGATCGCAGCTAGATGATTGCTGTACTCTGCCAAACTCGCTTCATAGTGAGATTTTTGCACAGTCATAGTTTATTAAATAATCAGGAGTAGAGATACGATTAATCGCATCTGCACAGGAGTTAAGAATAAAAGTAATCAGTTAGTAGTTAAAAGTTAGAAATAAAAGTTTTAATTTCTAACTCCTAACTCTTAACTTTTAATCTTCTATCCCATCTTTTCAAATACCTTAAACATAGGTAAATACATTGCTAGCAAAATGGTTCCAACCATACCCCCTACAAATACAATCATAACTGGTTCCAAAATACTAGTCATTGCTTTTACTGCTTGCTCGACTTCATCTTCATAGAAATCGGCAACTTTCATCAACATTCCATCTAATTCTCCAGTTTCTTCTCCGATGCTAATCATCTGAATTGCCATAGCTGGAAAAACGCTATCTTTTTGTAAAGCAATACTAATCATACCTCCTTGTTGAATCTCTATACGGGCTGCGTCTATGGCATTAGCAATAACTACGTTTCCTGATGTATCTCGGACAATTTCCAAGCAAGTTAAAATTGGTACACCTGAACGAGTCAAAGAACCAAAAGTTCGGCTAAAACGGGCAACCGCAGATTTTTGAATTAAGTCACCAAACAATGGCATTTTGAGGGAAAAACGATCAATTGTTAAGCGACCGGCAGGGGTTTTACCATATTGTGTAAATCCTATTTTCGCTCCTATAAGAGCAGCTATAAGTACGAAAACCTTCGGACTTCTCAAAAATAGACTAGCATCCATTAAAAATTGCGTTAGAGGTGGTAATTCAGTTCCGATTTCTGTAAAAATCTTGGCAAAAACTGGAATTAGAAAAATGGTCATACCCAGAAAGATCGCAAGTGCAATAAAACCCACAACACTTGGATAAGACAATGCTGATTTAATTTGGTTTTGTAAGCGAGCAACATCTTCTAATAATTTGGCTAAACGATTTAATACTTCGTCTAAAACACCACCAATTTCACCAGCTTGAATCATACTTACATATAATCCATCAAAGCAATCAGGATGCTTCCGCATTGACTCTGAAAGATTCATTCCGCTTTGCACATCGTTGCTAATCTCAATTAGGGCTTGTTTGAGTTTAGTATTACTACACTGCTCGGAAAGTACCCCTAGACTTCTAACGATCGCAACTCCCGCATTCATCAAAACGGCAAATTGACGTGAAAAAACGGCTTTATCTTTCACAGAAACCTTAACAAAGGAATTCTGGATTTTTTTTAAATCAAAATTTGGCTGAAATCCTTGAAATTGTTTGAGTTCTTGGACTACAAAACCTTGATCTCTGAGATTAGTACGAGCTTGCACCAAGGATTCGGCAGTAATTTTTTCTGTTCGGGATTTTCCTTGAGAATCCCGAACACGGGCAACGTAGGTTGGCATAAATCAATTCAAAATAGTCGTTATTTATTGGGGATTGGGCATGGGATATAATGCAATGGGCACAAGGGAAAGACTTACTGCAACTCCTCATCTCCTGAGTTCCTTTAATGTGCTTTGGCAGCCACACCGGGTTTCCCACCTGCTGCCTGCGGTGGTACAGAAGTACCAATGAGACGTTGGATTTCATCTGGCTTAGAAGTTTTAGACATTGCCGCTTCAAAAGAAATCGTTCCGGCTTTGTAAAAATCGGCTAAAACCTTCTCCAGAGTTTGCATTCCCAATTTGCCGCCTGTTTGAATAGCTGAGTAAATTTGGGATGTTTTACCTTCTCGAATCAAGTTGGAAATAGCAGGAGTAACAATTAGAATTTCTTGAGCCATCACCCGACCATATTCACCAGGTTTAGGGTTTTTCTTGGATACCAAGGTTTGGCTAAATACCCCCACTAACGAGTTAGACAATTGCACCCGCACTTGGGTTTGTCTTTCATGGGGGAAAACGTCGATAATCCGGTCAACAGTTTGGGCGGCAGAACTGGTGTGTAGCGTACCAAATACTAAGTGTCCTGTTTCTGCTGCGGAAATCGCCAAAGAAATTGTTTCCAAATCCCGCATTTCCCCCACCAGAATAATATCTGGGTCTTCCCGCAGGGCTGCTTTCAAAGCATTAGCAAAGCTCTTAGTATCTTCTCCTAGTTGCCGTTGGTGAACCAAGCTTTTAATTGGTTCATAGACAAATTCAATTGGATCTTCCACCGTTAAAATATGCTCTGCCTTAGTGCGGTTGATCAAGTCAATCATTGCCGCTAGGGTAGTTGTCTTGCCGGAACCTGTAGGGCCTGTCACTAGAATAAGTCCTCTGGGCTTATCGCACATTTCCCGCACTATATCTGGCAGACCTAATTTTTCAAAGTTAGGAATCTTAGAACTTAATGCCCGTAAGCAAGCGGCATAAGCACCACGTTCTTTATAAACATTCACCCGAAACCGAGCCAAACCCTTAACACCATAAGAACAATCCAATTCCCAGGTTTGCTCTAAGGTTTTACGCTGGGTGTTGTTGAGCATACTAAAAATCAGCCTTTGACATTGATCGGCTGTCAATACATGCTCACCTATGGGGGTGAGTTTGCCACTGATACGAAAGTAAGGAGGCAAACCTGCGGATAAATGCATATCCGAGCCACCCATTTCAATCAACTGCTCCATCAGGTCTTCAATCATCATTTCCATAGTTTTGCTTCCTTTTAATGTTTTATTTGTCCTTTGTCAGTTGTCATTTGTTTAAAGTTACTAACCATCGACTAATGACCAATGACTATTAGCCTTAAAACCGAGATGTCATACAGTAGGGACAACTGAGCCATTCTGGTTTCAATGTGGCCTCGCAAGTCCGGCAGGTAAGACCAGTCTTGCGTTTGGCTTTTAACTCGGCTTCCAAACCAGTATCAGTAAACGTCACCCGTTCTACTTCTTCTAGAGTGGTGGAACCTTCGCGCACTAAGTCCAAACTGTAAGCCAGTAAGGTTTTCATGCCCTCTTCTATTGCCACTTCCTTGATGCGTTCGGTAGGTGCATCTTCGTTTATGAGAGTTTGCAGGTTTTCAGTGACTCGCATGACTTCATAAACACCACAACGCCCTTTGTAGCCGACCCCATTACATTTTGAGCAAAGCTGATTTTTGCCTTTAGCTTCTGCGATCGCATCTAATGTCAAGGTGTTAGCCTTATAGAAAGTAACTCCAACATCTGAGGAAGCTGATAGACCATAACGACCCAATTCTTCGGTTGTGGGAGTGTAGGCAATCCGACATTCAGAACATACACGCCGCACCAAACGTTGAGCTAAAACGCCAATTAGGGAACTAGAAACCATGAAAGGCTCAATCCCCATTTCTCCCAAACGAGCGATCGCACCTGGGGCATCATTGGTATGTAAGGTAGTTAATACCAAGTGACCGGTCAAGGCAGCTTCAATTGCTGTTTTTGCCGTTTCCTTATCCCGCGTTTCACCCACCAGCAGCACATCTGGATCTTGCCGCAAGAAAGCCCGTAGAGCGGTAGCAAAATCTAGCCCTTTTTCTCGAATTACCTGTACTTGAGTAATCCCTGGAAGACTGTATTCAATGGGGTCTTCTACAGTACTGATATTAATTCCGGGATCATTCTTTTCTGATAATGCAGAATACAGCGAAGTTGTTTTCCCAGAACCAGTTGGCCCAGTTACCAAAATTAGACCAAAGGGACGGCTGACCATATCCTTGACAATATTCAAAGTCTCTGGATCGGTAATTAACTTATCTAATCCCAATTGGGTAGAAGAGTTATCCAAAATCCGCAGCACCACCTTTTCCCCGTAGCGACTGGGCAAGGTATTCACACGGAAGTCCACCTTACGTCCCTCAAACAACCGCCGGATGCGTCCATCTTGGGGTAGACGGCGTTCAGCAATATCTAAATTGGAGATGATTTTAAATCGGGCTGTCACCGCCGGGATGATTTTTTTCGGCATTAGGGGGAAAGCTTCACGCAGTACGCCATCTTTGCGAAAGCGAATGCGTAAACTTTCTTCTTGCGGTTCGATATGAATGTCAGAAACGCCCTCATGCAAAGCTTTAGCCAGGATTCTGTTGACTAGGTTGATAACTGGGGCATCCTCTGCACCCTTCATCGCTGCTCCTAAATCAGCCTCCATTTCTTCAGGAGCATCCTCAATATCGAGATTTCCGAGATTTTCTAAATCCTGACTAATATCTGTAGCATTTTCTCGTTCTAGGTGCTTTTGCTTAACAGCCATTTCATCCAAATATTGGTTGATTAGCTGTTGGTAATCTTCTTGGGTAATCACCATGCGCTGCAACGCCAAGCCTTGGGGGCGCAAGATGCGATTTAGATCATCAGAAGCTTCTAGATTATCTGGAGCCACCATCGCCACTAAAACTGAGGGCGGGGTTTGGTCTTCGTGTTTCGATAGTGGTACTAAACGGTGGCGACGGCAAATATCTACTGGGATGAGGGTTTCGATCAGGTTCGCCATCTCCGTGTTGCCAAATGAATTGACTTCCGGATCGAGGAATTCAACACCGTATAATATTTTAAGTTCAAATAGCTGCTGTTTTTTGTATTGCCTGAGCAACTCAGGTGATAGTTGTTGCCCAGTGATTGACTCTAATACTTCCGTTAAGGGTCTGCCAGATTTGCGGCTTTCAATTAGTGCCTGCCTCATCTGTTCGGTATTGACATAGCCAGATTGCACTAGCTTGTTGCCAAAGGGCGAAAACTCTGTTCTGGTAGTTAGAGCGGTACTGCGCCGTTGTGGTGACGAGTTCATAAATGAGCAATTGATTTGGGGAAACCTCTGCTTAAAGTATTCCCAGGCTGGGAGAGAGAATTCTCATTTCTAAAAAAAGTCCTGAGTCACCGAACTTCTAAGCAAGGAAGGCTGCCGCTCTTTCTCTGGCTCATGCCTCTGGATTTAGTAAAATTTTTCCACTTCCTGATTTGCCATTTCTGATACCTGGCACTCACAAGAAATTTGACCAGTCGCTAAATAAATTAGGACTAACGCAAAACTACACGCGGTAGGGACAACTCATGAATTGCCTCTACTAGAACATGAGGGTTTTGGTTATTGTTTACGTAAGTTCTGTAAATAACCTGAAACCCTTTTCGTAAGGATTATTCAGTATAGAAGAATTCCTTTGCAGTAGGTTTATTTAACCTGATAAAGTTCCATAAATGAATCAAATTTATGGGTGTCAAAACTTGCGATCGCTTACGATAGGCGGGTAAGCGATCGCATTCTCAGAATTTTTTTTGCGTTCACTCAGTAGCTTGGTAAATTACAGACTCACTTAATAAATCTTTAAAACATAGCCCCGTTTGATTCTTAGAGGTACACTATTCGTTCGGGTTCCCGTCTTAGTGGGGTCTGGGCTAACGTGTTCACCATTTGTCACAATAAGAGGGCGGTTAGATCATTTTCAGAAACTTGTCGGCAAAAAAATCAGCCTCAGTAGCAAGTCGTGGATGACGACAGTTGCAAGCTGTGGAGATACACTGCCATCAACAGCATCTGGAATGAGTAGACAATAATGGATGAAAATAAACAGATAAACAATACAAGCCAGCAATTGGGTGAACCAACAGAGGTAAAGCAAGCAATGAAGAGTGACTCCCCAGCCCAAATTAATTTCAATGAATCTGGTAGCGAGGTGACAGAGCAAGTGACAGGCCAAACTAATGTATCTGGAGATACGGCTAATCTCAATCCAGAAAATAGCGTCGCTGCAAGTGAGAAAACTGGAGTGGAAACAGCAGCTTTGGCAGAACTGACAGGGCAAATCGACTCTCTCAAAACGCAGCTAGAAGAGCGTAGTACTCAATATATGCGGATTGCCGCCGATTTTGAGAATTACCGGAAACGTACCAGCAAAGAAAAAGAAGAGCTAGAGACACAGATCAAGCGGAACACCATTCTGGAATTGCTGCCAGTAGTCGATAACTTTGAGCGGGCCCGATCGCACCTCAAACCGCAATCTGAAGGCGAAATGACCATGCACAAAAGTTACCAAGGCGTTTACAAACAATTGGTAGATAGCCTGAAGCGCTTGGGTGTATCACCAATGCGTCCTGAAGGCCAAGAATTTGATCCGAACTTACACGAAGCAGTAATGCGCGAACCTACGGATGAACATCCTGAAGGAACAGTGTTAGAAGAGTTAGTGCGCGGATATTACTTGGGTGATCGCGTGCTACGCCATGCAATGGTCAAAGTAGCTGCTCCCAAAGAAGATACCCCTGCTGCACCAGAAGATCAGTCGAGTCAAGCCTTCAGTTAAGCTGTAGTCGCTCGCCTCGCTGACCTAAAGTGCCTGGGTTCTAGCAAGGACGAGCATCGTGTACCTAAAACTTAGACAAGGCTTTGGATAACTCTCTGTGTTTCAATTTCTCTCTTACTATCAGTAATAGAGATGCCACAGACGTTATCCGCTAGCCTTGATTCGGAGCAAAAAAGTTTAGTCCGCGATAAATTACAGCAGTAAACTCGGTAAAAATACTGATAATTATGGGAAAAGTTATTGGGATCGACTTAGGCACTACTAACAGTTGCGTCGCAGTTTTAGAAGGCGGTCAACCACTGGTGATCTCCAATTCTGAAGGTGGACGAACTACTCCAAGTATTGTGGGATTTGGGAAGAGTGGCGATCGCTTGGTTGGTCAATTGGCAAAGCGCCAAGCCGTAACCAATGCCGAAAACACAATTTACAGTATTAAACGATTTATCGGACGGCGTTGGGACGACACTGAAACAGAACGCGATCGCGTCCCTTACAACTGTGTCAAAGGTCGAGACGATACCGTTGATGTCCATATTCGCTCAAAAAACTACACACCACAAGAATTGTCCGCCATGATCCTGCAAAAGCTTAAGCAGGATGCAGAAAGCTTCTTGGGTGAGGAAGTTACTCAGGCAGTGATTACCGTACCAGCATATTTTACAGATGCCCAAAGACAAGCAACTAAAGATGCTGGCACTATTGCAGGATTAGAAGTCCTGCGAATTATCAATGAACCAACAGCTGCGGCTTTAGCTTTCGGATTGGACAAGCAAGACCAAGAGCAGCTAATTTTAGTATTTGACTTAGGCGGCGGAACCTTCGACGTATCGATCCTGCAACTTGGGGATGGCGTTTTTGAAGTTAAGGCGACTAGCGGTAATAATCAACTGGGTGGAGACGACTTTGATAATGCGATCGTCCTTTGGATGATGGAACGCTTCCAGCAACAAGAGAAAATCGACCTTTCCCAAGATAAAATGGCACTGCAACGCCTGCGGGAAGCAGCAGAAAAGGCAAAAATTGAACTCTCTAGCATGGTGAATACTTCCATCAACTTGCCGTTTATCACAGCTGATGACACCGGCCCAAAGCATCTGGAGATGGAACTTAGCCGCTCTAAATTTGAAGAACTGGCACTTAATTTAATCGAAGCTACCATTGAACCAATGATCCAAGCGCTCAAAGATGCGGATCTCAAACCACAAAATATAGATCGGATTATTTTGGTCGGTGGTTCTACCCGTATTCCCGCAGTCCAAAACGCGCTAATTAAGTTTTTCAATGGCAAAGCTCCTGATCGCTCCATCAACCCTGACGAAGCTGTAGCATTGGGAGCAGCTATCCAAGCAGGGGTGTTGGGTGGCGAAGTCGATAATCTTTTACTATTGGATGTCACTCCTTTGTCCTTGGGAATTGAAACCTTGGGTGAAGTGTTCACCAAAATTATTGAACGCAACACCACAATTCCCACCAGTAAGTCACAAATTTTTTCCACAGCAGTTGATGGGCAAACTTCGGTAGAAATTCACATCCTCCAAGGTGAACGGGCAATGTCACGAGATAACAAGAGTCTCGGCAAGTTTCTCCTAGCAGGAATTCCCCCATCGCCCCGTGGTGTGCCGCAAATTGAAGTATCTTTTGAAATCGATGTCAACGGCATCTTGAAGGTTTCTGCCCAAGACAAAGGTACAGGTAGAGAACAAAGTATCAGGATTACCAATACAGGTGGTTTAAGTACCAACGAAGTCGAACGGATGCGCCAAGAGGCCGAACTGTTTTCCGACGAAGATAGAAGACGTAAAGAATTGGTTGAACTCAAAAACCAAGCAGATAATCTTTTGTTCAGTTACGAATCCACCATCAAGGATAATAGCAGCTTTATCGGTGAGCAAATGAAAACCTTGGCCAGTGAAAAAGTTGCACAACTTCAAGCTGCCATGATTGACTCCACCATCTCCACTGTGGAATTTAAGCAACGCTTAGACGACTTCCAACAAACTCTATTTGCAATTGGTGCTGATGTTTACAATCGAGCTAACAGCCAAAGTGATGAGATTGAAGAGGCTTCAGCTAATCTTTCTACCCCAGAAGTAGACTCACCAATGAATGGCACATTAATACCACAATTCAACTTTGATTTTGACGAAGAAAGTACTGCTCACGTTGATTATGAGGCAATAGATTAGGAGTTGGGCATTGGCAAGAGGCAGAGGGGCAGGGAGCAGAGGGGAAAGAGTAAATAAAAAGGTAATTCTTTATTCTCTCCCTTGCGCCCTGCCCCCTAAGTTGCAGATTTTTATTAAGGCACTTTAATATATCTATATATTTAGATTATAAATTTAGCGAAGTTTCACAAGACCCCAGCAGTTTGTTAGATTGTAGAAGCAAATTACTGTGGGCTAGGCAGCGTACAAGTTCAGATGCACTTCCATTGCATCTGGGTGGTTTTCCACACCTAATGGTGCGGCTAGCCCCTCTGGTTGATGGGCGAGGTTTTCCTCTCCTACGTAGCACAATTGTAAAAGAGACAGCCGACTCGGCAGCGAGAAGTCTGAGCATAGGCTTCCCCTGCTGCTAACTTCTATCGCTTTTGTCGTCTCCCACGAGGAAAGCACCTGTTGCTCAAGATTTGTCGGTGATTTTTGTAAAAGGTAAAGGGTAAAATCAGTTATTAACAAAAATTAATTTTATCTTCTGCCTGACCTCCGGCAAGCCGCTCTCTAAAAGATACTGTATTGCCTCATCTATAGGCAAAACACTTTTCGGTAGGGTAGCAAGTGACCGTGACGTTCTACTGCCTTCTGCTTTCTTCCTTCTAACTTTTACCTTTGCTATATGGCCCGCGACTATTATGAAATCCTGGGTGTCTCTCGTGACACCGACAAAGAAGAAATTAAACAAGCCTATCGCCGTTTAGCCCGGAAGTATCACCCAGATGTGAACAAAGAACCGGGGGCGGAGGATCGCTTTAAAGAAATTAACCGCGCTTATGAGGTACTCTCAGAGCCAGAAACCCGCGCTCGTTATGATCGCTTTGGCCCTGAAGGTGTATCAGGTGCTGGCTCAGGTTTCCAAGATGTCGGTGATATGGGTGGTTTTGCCGATATTTTTGAAAGCATTTTTAGTGGCTTTGCTGGCGGTATGGGTAATCCCACGCAACAAAGACGGCGCAGTGGGCCTGCTAGGGGTGATGACCTGCGGCTAGACCTGAAGTTAGACTTTCGGGAAGCGGTATTTGGCGGGGAAAAAGAAATTCGCATTTCCCATTTAGAAAATTGTGAAGTTTGTAGCGGTTCTGGTGCTAAACCTGGAACCCGCCCCCGGACTTGTTCTACTTGTACCGGATCGGGTCAAGTCCGCCGTGTCACTAGAACACCTTTTGGCAGTTTTACCCAAGTTTCGACTTGTCCGACCTGTAATGGGACAGGGATGGTAATTGAAGATAAATGTGATGCCTGTGATGGTAAGGGCGCAAATCAAGTCACAAAGAAACTCAAAATTACCATTCCGGCTGGTGTGGATAATGGCACACGCTTGCGGATTTCTAGTGAAGGAGATGCCGGCCAACGCAGTGGCCCTCCTGGAGATTTGTACGTTTACTTGTTTGTAAATGAGGACGAGGAATTCCAACGGGATGGCATTAATATTCTCTCGGAAATCAAACTTAGCTACCTGCAAGCGATTTTAGGTTGTCGATTAGAGGTAGATACGGTAGATGGGCCTGTGGAACTGATCATTCCGGCTGGAACGCAGCCCAATACGGTGATGAAGTTGGAAAATCGCGGCGTACCCCGTTTGGGTAATCCCGTTAGTCGAGGGGATCACATGCTGACAGTATTAATTGATATTCCCACCAAGGTCACTCCTGAGGAGAGGGAATTATTGGAGAAGCTGGCTAAAATTAAGGGAGATCGCACTGGTAAAGGCGGTCTAGAAGGATTCTTGGGAAATTTATTTAAGTAATGAAGCCCTCTTCTCTTTTAACTCCTGATGCTCAACTTGATTTACGCGGCACTCCTTGCCCAATTAATTTTGTGCGGACAAAACTACGTCTAGAGAAAATGCCATTGGGAGGTTTACTAGAAGTCTGGCTAGACCCTGGTGAGCCGATTGAGCAGGTTCCCGATAGTCTGACAATGGCAGGTTATCAGGTGGAACAAATTACAAACTGCACTAGTTATTTTTCTCTGTTAGTACGCCGTCCAGTTGCTAGCCAATGACAGGGGAAAATCTTGCTGCAACTGGACAGTTATTGGGTACGGTGGTGGCTGTACAAGCTAATTTTTACCGAGTACAGCTGGATCAAGAGAATAGGGAGATCAGGGAGATGAGGGAGCAAGATCCTCCTCTTCCCAATCCCCCTCATTTTCTCCTCCTCTGTACTCGCCGAACACGACTGAAAAAAATCGGTCAACAGGTGATGGTAGGCGATCGCGTGGTGGTAGAAGAGCCAGATTGGGCTGGAGGGCGGGGTGCGATCGCTGATGTTTTACCCCGCCAAAGTGAATTGGATCGTCCAGCGATCGCTAATGTCAACCAAATCCTATTGGTATTTGCTGTTGCTGATCCACCTTTGGAACCTTATCAACTGAGTCGGTTTCTGATTAAGGCTGAGTCTACTGGTTTGGATGTACTTTTATGTTTGAATAAAAGTGATTTAATTTCACCACAAGAACAGCAGCAAGTTAGCGATCGCTTCCTTGGTTGGGGCTATGAACCAATATTTATCAGCGTCAAAGATGGTATAAATACTGACCAAGCAGCTAAATATTTGAGTAATAAAATTACTGTAATTGCTGGGCCTTCCGGTGTTGGCAAATCCAGCCTGATTAATACGCTGATTGATGCTAAGTTGCGAGTGGGAGAAGTTTCTGGCAAACTAGCTCGTGGTCGTCATACGACTCGCCACATAGAATTATTTGAGTTGCCTAGCGGTGGAATGCTTGCAGACACACCCGGCTTTAATCAGCCGGACATGGATTGTATCCCAGAAGAATTAATTCATTATTTTCCAGAAGCAAGAAAGCGGTTAGCAGTTGCTAGCTGTCGGTTTAGTGATTGCTTGCATCGAGACGAGCCGGAATGTGTGGTGCGGGGAGACTGGGAACGATATAAACATTATTTAGAATTTTTGGATGATGCGATCGCTCGTCAAACTCAGCTGCACCAACAAGCTGATCCTGAATCTACGATGAAGTTAAAAAGCAAAGGCAAAGGGCAGAGTCAATACGAACCCAAGCTAGAAAGTAAAAAATATCGCCGAATTTCTCGCAAGACTCAGTTACAGGACTTGCAGCAGTTATACCGGGATGAAGAATAAGGAATGCGATGTCTACGACGGGCTATGACGCTCGATAGCACAGCCTAAAGCTTCTCTTCAAGAGGCTTGTCTGCGACATGCTGCGCGAACGCCAACGGCATAGCTTCGCTTAGAGGTGCAAGAATATTGGATTGCAAATTGGCAATTACAGCAGTTAGAAGTTTATCGCCGAGAAGCAGCCCAATTAAAACTGATTGCAACCTTGCTGGCTAATGACGAAATTAGATCGCCTCTGTTACCAAGCTTCGGCGTTCGAGTTGAGCGTTTTTTTGGATAATTCTGCCGATCGCCAATCAAAAAATAGTAGGGGTAATCATACACATCACGAAATAAACTTGATCAACATAGAGATAAAAGGGCCAAATCTACAAGTTGAAAAATTTATTTAGGAAACTGACAGAAAAGAGTTCGGGTGCATTAGTTTTTAAAGTGAGTAGAATTCCTTGTACTGGAGAAATAATTCAACTCAGTACTCCAGATTGGGGAACAGATTATCTAGAGCATAAGTATAAAAATATAGCAGGTATTTATACTGTTGTATAACCTCGTTGGCAAAAAAGAACAAAATGGATTCGTTACAAATTGATGAAAGAAGGACTTGTAAAAAGTGATTCCCGACGCGGATGGGAAATTAGTGAAGCTGGATACCAATATATTGCTGAACATGAAAATAGTAATTAGCAGATATATTCCAATTTCGCTACTTTTACACCATGCACCTAAAAAGTTGGAAAATAGACTTGTCACGACTTTAGGTCATGTACATCTAGTAGGTACTAGAGATTAGGATTAATAATTTGGTTACAGATGAATAGTTAACACGAAGCAGCAGCCTAAGCGTTCCTTTTATGTGAAAAGTTGATACTCGTATCTTCACTATCCCCATAAAGTCTTAAAATATTGTTAATTTCAGCCAAACCTCTCGACCTTCAACTTACAAGTATCACCCCAAAATCACTATGGCTATCGGCTACGTCGCGCTTGTACTTCACGCACATCTGCCCTTCGTTCGTCACCCTGAAAGTGACTACGTGCTGGAGGAAGAATGGCTCTATGAAGCCATCACAGAAACCTACATTCCATTATTGAAAGTATTTGAAGGCTTAAAGCGAGACGGTATCGACTTTAAAATCACGATGAGTATGACACCACCTCTAGTGTCGATGCTTCGTGACCCTCTGCTGCAAGAACGCTATGACGCACACTTGACCCAACTAGAAGAACTTATAGAACTAGAAGCAGAACATAATGTCAATAACGGACATCTTCGTTATTTAGCTGAACATTACATTACAGAGTTTAAAGAAGCGCGTCAGCTATGGGAACGCAATCAAGGTGACTTGGTGACAGCTTTTAAGCAGTTCCAAGATAGTAACAACCTAGAAATCATCACTTGCGGCGCTACTCACGGCTATTTGCCGTTGATGAAAATGTATCCAGAAGCGGTGTGGGCGCAAATTCAGGTAGCTTGCGAACATTACGAGCAAACTTTTGGACAAGCACCCAGAGGCATTTGGTTGCCGGAATGCGCCTACTATGAGGGTTTAGAGCGAATGCTAGCCGATGCTGGGTTACGCTACTTCCTCACTGATGGGCATGGCATCCTTTACGCCCGTCCGCGTCCGCGCTTTGGCACTTATGCTCCAATTTATACAGAAACTGGTGTTGCTGTCTTTGGTCGAGATCATGAATCTTCCCAACAGGTATGGTCTTCTGAAGTGGGCTATCCTGGGGCGGCGGAATATCGAGAATTTTACAAAGATTTGGGCTGGGAAGCAGAATATGAGTATATCAAGCCCTATATCATGCCCAATGGCCAGAGAAAAAATACGGGTATTAAGTATCACAAAATTACTGGACGTGGTTTAGGGCTTTCAGATAAGGCGCTTTATGATCCTTATTGGGCTAGAGAAAAGGCCGCAGAACACGCTGCCAACTTTATGTATAACCGAGAGCAGCAATCTGAGCATCTCTATGGTATGATGCAGCGCCCGCCAATTATCGTTTCGCCTTATGACGCAGAGTTATTTGGACATTGGTGGTATGAAGGCCCCTGGTTCATCGATTATCTATTCCGTAAGTCGTGGTATGACCAAAAGACATATCAAATGACCCATTTAGCAGACTATTTGCGAGATCAGCCAACTCAGCAAGTTTGTCGTCCTTCGCAGTCGAGTTGGGGTTTCAAGGGTTTCCACGAATACTGGTTGAATGAAACGAACGCGTGGGTCTATCCGCATTTGCACAAAGCTGCTGAACGGATGATTGAAATATCGCATTTGGAACCAGAAGATGAATTGCAGTGGAGAGCGCTCAACCAAGCAGCGAGAGAATTGTTATTAGCACAATCTTCCGACTGGGCATTTATTATGCGGACGGGAACAATGGTACCCTATGCAGTTAGACGGACGCGATCGCACTTAATGCGGTTTAATAAGCTTTACGAAGATGTTAAAGTCGGCAAAGTTGACAGTGGTTGGCTGGAAAAAGTTGAGTTAATGGATAATATCTTCCCTGAAATCAACTATCGCGTCTATCGTCCGCTATAGTCTCACAAAAAATAAATAGGGTGAGCATTGCCCACCCTATATTAGTTAAAAAAGATAAGCTATCTAGGCAAATATTTCATGATGAGTTAGACCTTGCCTATGTCTTCATAGATGGAGTTAAAGTTAGGGGAGATAAAAGAAATTACATGAATCGATATGTAAAGTTTCACACCAATTTCCCAATTTAAATTGCTGTATCGTCGCTAGCCTAAATCTAAATTTAAATAAAATTTTCTTACCAAACTTTACTCATATTCAAAATAAACCCAGGCAATACCGACTCGCCGCTTACACTAGCAGGATTATCTAAACATTCCTCTGGCAATCCAGGACGATAAATATAAACTTTATGCTGCTTACGGTCAATCAACCAGCCTAACTGTATTCCTGGCTCGTTCATATATTCTTCCATTTTTTCCTTCAAAGTCTGAAGGTTGTCGCTGGGAGATTTGAGTTCGACTACAAAATCTGGACAAATAGGAGCAAACTTTCGCTGTTGTTCTGAAGATAAAGAATTCCACCGTTCTAGTTTAATCCAGGAAGCATCTGGAGAGCGTTCTGCACCTGTTGATAACTTAAATCCGGTACTAGAGCTAAAAGTTATACCTGTACCATCTTGTTCCGACCAAACCCATAGCTGTCCTGAGATATTAACTTCTCGGTTTCCTGTCTCTGAACCAGTAGGAGGCATAATTACCAATTCTCCGAATTTATTTCGCTCAATGCGTAAGTCACGATTCACCTGACAGAACTCAAAAAATTGTTCGTCTGTCATTTGCATTGATGATGGAATTTGTAAAACCAAAGGGGATGAGAACATAGGGATTTCCTCCAGGTTCGGATACCTAGCCGACTAACTATATTCTCACGCAAAGAAACAAAGACGCAAAGTTATATCTTTGCGCCTTTGCTTTTTATCAGAAATCATTCTCAGATTTACTTGTTAGGCTGAGGAGTCATCCGCAGATAGGGTTTGATTTCCTCGTAACCTTTGGGGAATTTTTCTTTGAGTACTTCTGGATCTTTGAGTGAGGGGACAATTACAACATCCTCTCCATCTTTCCAGTCAGCTGGTGTCGCCACGCTGTAATTATCAGTCAATTGCAGAGAATCAATCACCCGCAAAAGTTCATCAAAGTTACGTCCCGTGCTGGGAGGATAGGTGAAACTCAGGCGGAGTTTTTTATTGGGGTCAATCACGAAAACCGATCGCACGGTCACAGCCGCATTAGCATTGGGGTGGATCATGTCGTACAGATCGGAAACCTTGCGATCCGCATCTGCCAAAATTGGGTAGTTAAGAGTGGTGCTTTGAGTTTCTTCAATGTCTCCCACCCAGCCTTTGTGAGATTCTACGTCATCAACGCTGAGTGCGATCGCTTTGACATTGCGCTTGTCAAATTCTGGTTTTAGCTTGGCAACTGTGCCGAGTTCTGTTGTACAAACAGGTGTAAAATCAGCAGGGTGAGAGAACAGCACAACCCAGCTGTCACCTGCCCATTGGTAAAAATCGATGTCGCCGTGTGTTGAGGCTTGCGTAAAGTTGGGTACTGTGTCACCTAGACGGAGAGCCATGTGAGATTCCCTGTAGTTGAAAGGCATATATATTCTAGTATGCCATCATGACATAAAATCCCTATTTCCCAATCGGACTTTAGCAGTTTGAAACAAAATTTTAAGTTTTCAACACTCTCAGATCATGGACAAGAGGGAGATACAAACTATTGACTAAGGTACATATATATGCTTTTAATTAATATGTTTTTCCTACAGGTTTTTCTTTACGTAGAGGATTGCAAATATCAGGGTGATAGCCAACTACAAACCATTGCATATTTAATGTTATTGAGTTGCAACATTTCCACATTATTGCAGAATTACGAGAAAATTTCTTAGCATAGATGCAATATTATAAGAAGTTTCTCAGTTGTTGCGAATTGAATTGTCATAAGCAATTAATGAAAAGAAAGACTACAAATATGTTTATTATTTTTGAATTTTAAATTACTTATGATGATAGTAATCTTTTTGGTTATTGGTGTTATCCTTAGCACAACTGCAAGTTTTGCTTTTGGAGTTCCCTGGTTGATGCCAATTTTAGGGGCTGCTGTCCCCTATCCCATTTTATTTTTACAAGTACGTCGTCAACAATATAAAAGTGCTTTTTGGTGGATGTTATTGTGGGGAGTTTTGCAGAGTATTGCTGTAATTGTAGCAACAGCTCTCGCGCCAGAAACAGCAGCAAAAGTTATCCACCGTGGACAGTCATATACTACAGAGATGTTGCACTGGATTCGCACGGGAGAAGGCATGGAAGGTTCACTGCGTTTATTTTTACCAAACCATTTATTGCACTACGGAATTTTTTGTATTCTCTGCGTTGTCACCTTAAGTAGCATGGCATTAATATTTGGCACTTGGATGCTGAACTACATGAATTTTTATGTTGCAGAATTGGTAAAAATTAGTGCTAAACCTTGGCTAGCAGCTATTTTAGGGTGGTATCCGTGGTCAATTTTGCGGATAATCGGGTTTATTGCCACTGGGGTGGCTTTAGCTGCATTAGGATTAAATCTAATAACTCGTATCAGAGGCGAAGTTCCAAAGTCTCTCTTTCCGAAAACTTATATGTTGATTGGGATTGGTTTTGTGATTGCGGATATCGTTGTGAAAGCGGTTCTAGCACCTATTTGGCAAAAACTGCTTTTATCTGCGTTGGGTTAAATTAGTTTATTGTCCAGAATTTTTTGGTAGGCTTGGATTGTTTGCTTTGCGATCGCATCCCAGCTAAAATTTCCCAAGGCATATTTTTGGGCGTTTAATCCGCGTCGTTGGCGTTCTGCGGGATTTTGCAAAGCTTCTTGCAGTAACTCTAATAGTGCTTGCACATCTGTTGCACCTACCCAACCCGACTCGCTATCATGTATCTGCTGACAAATATGTACTTGGTCAGAAATGACTACGGGTACACCTGCAACCATCGCTTCAGCTACAGCAATTCCAAAATTCTCGTAGTAGGAAGGCAAGACAAATAAATCAGCAGCTTGTAGTAAACTAACTTTAAGTTCACCAGTGACAAAGCCAGTAATTGTAGTGTGCGATCGTAGTGGTGAATTTTGAATTTGAGATATTATCTTTTTTTCATAATCTGGATCTTGAGGATTTGTCCCAGCTAAGACAAAATGAAACTTATAACCAACCGCTAACAGCTTCTCTAGCGCCGGAATCAACAAATCTAACCCTTTTTTCGGGTCAATTCGTGACATAAACAATACTAAAGGCACATCCTCTGATATTTCTAACTGACTATATACATTTTTAACGGGTGATTGAGGCGGAATCACACCCAACGGAATCACCAAATCTGGCGTAGATACTCCAAATTTTTCTGATATTTTAGCTTCTTGTTCGCTAGTAAAATGAATTGCTGCGGCACTAGCTAAATTTTGACGTTCTATAATTGCGACATAAAGCTGTTTTAATTGTTTTTTCTTCTGTAAATCAGCCGGATCGAGAGTACCTAAAGGACGGAAAATATAAGGTAGCTTTTGCTGACGACACACAATAGCAGCAGCACTACTTATAGGAGAAAATAGAGCATGAATATGTGCAATATCAAACTCATGAGCATGACGTTTTAGCCACTTTAATAAATCTAGAGAAAATTTGTAACGCCGAAATGGGGCACAACGAAAGTGAATTATTTCATAACCATCTTGTTTAATTGGGCGATTTAAAGGAACATCCAGAGGTATTTGACCATTATCACCATTACTATTAGTTGTGACAATTGTAACTTTCACTCCCTCTTTTACTAAAGCTGGAGCTAATCCTAGTACCATTTGACTAGGCCCACCGTAAATCAGAGAAATTGAGGGAACAATTTGTAATATTTTCATTTTTTTGTCATTTTTTTGTTACTCACTAATAACCAATGACTAATGACTCTTAAGCAATTCTTGATAAAACTCTAATTGCTGTTTAGCCAAAGCTTTGTTTGTATATTTAATCATTGCTTTTTGATAGCCCATTTCACCCAGAGTGTGAGCAAAATCTGGTTTATCCATTAATTGAACTAAGCAATTAGCAAGGGCTTGAGCATCACCTTCAGGAAATACTAAACCAGCATCGCCAATTACATAGGGAATTTCACCAGAATCAGAACCAATTACAGGTACTTGGCAAGCCATCGCCTCAATTAGTACATGACCAAATTGTTCTTTCCAGCCAACAGAAGTTAAGGTTTTAAACTTGTAAGTTGTTTCTGAAGGTAGTACTAAAGTACTCATTAAATTGATATAGTTTGCAACTTCGTCATGGGGAACACTTTCTACCAAAATTAATCGTTCTTCAATATTGTTTTCTATCGCAATTTTCATTAATTCATTTTGCAACTCTCCTCGTCCCAGCAGGAGTAATTTCCAAGGTTTATCTTTCAAAGTTATTAAGGCTTGTAAAAGCGTCAACAAACCCTTTTCCTGCACAAATCGGCCTACAAAACCTACTACAAAATCTTCTTTTTCAATGCCGAACTTAGTTGCTAACTGTGGTTGAGCTTTGAGAGTAAATAAACTTTCATCTACACCCAGTTGCGGCATGATTTTAATTTCCCCTGTATATCCCCGTTGTCGCAAAATCTCTGCCCCATCCTGATTACCAGAAATAATACCGTGGCTGTGGTTGAGGTTATATTTTTCTAATAAAGAAATTGGCAATTTCAGTTCGTAAGGAAGATTCCACCAGGTAAAAAATAAATTTTTTGCCTTGAGTCCTAATAGCTGATTTAAGGCAATCATTTGAGTATAAGCCAAGGCTCTAGAACCTTGTTCAACTTGGATGATTTGCGGGCGAAATTGTTTTAATAAAGATATCAAATCAGCACCAAACGTAAGAAGTCCCTGATGATTTTGACTAAAATTAGAAACTGGAACTATTCTAAATCTGCCTTCATCACAGTATTCAGTTTCAATAATTCTGTTTTGTACACCCCCTGGTTTCCAACGCTTTGGGACTACAACTGTAACTTCAATGTCAGATTCTAGTTGAGATAAAGCGCGTAATTTCTCACAGTTGAGGTCTACGATATAAGTGTGACTAGCAACTAAGATTTTCATCTATCCTTTGTTATTCACTAATGACTAATGCCTAAACTTGTTCATCCAATCGGCTGTAAATTTGCCCATCGTTCCATAGTGATTCAATGACAGTACCCAAGGCTTTGAAAAAACCTAAAGTATAGAAAATAGCGCGAGTGGCAATTTTTATGGGCGAACCGCTTTTGTGACAAGGTGGGCGTCCGAGAACGTGACAGTCAAATAAACGGGCGTATAAGCGTAAAGCTTGAGTAACAGTGAGGTTTTTCAGCCCTAGTAGGAAATGGTTGTGATAAAAGGTGAGTTGATATTGTAGCGATCGCATACTAATATCATGACAGCCTCCTGTTTCTTCACCTAAATGCACCAAATGGGCCTCTGGGTCGTACCAAATTTTATACCCCGTCTGTCGCACCCGTAAACAAAAATCTGACTCTTCGCGTACAGCACTACCGCGAAACCTCTCATCAAACCTTAGTCCGTACTTAGTAAAAATTTCGCGGCGAAATGACATATTGCAACCCCTTGCTGTCAGTACTTGCTGGGGTTTGATGGTATGTACCAAATCAATATGATACCAAGCAATTCCCGGGTCCATAGCTTGGGGAGGCAGATATTCAATCTCTAAATCTCCTCCAGAATCACCCAATTTCATTCTGTCAAATACCCGTCCGGCTACAGCCCCCACTTCTGGATTTTGTAAATAATTTTTCGCATGGGCTGTTAACAATTTTGGGGTTAGCTGAACATCATCATCAATAAATAATATTATTTCACCAGATGACCGCCGCACAGCATAATTTCGCGCTCCTGGCAAACTTGCCCAATCTAAGCGCAACCACTTAATTTTACCTGCCCCCGCCATCTCTTCTAGATAGGCTTGAATTTCTGGCTGGTGTTTTGCGGTTTGGTCTACCACTAAAACTTCAAAATTTGGATAGTCTTGTTTCAAAACATCTACAATGCTATCCCGTAGGGCTTCCTCTCGACCATAGGTAGGGATAACCACAGTAATTAATGGCCAATTATCCATAATTTTTATTAAGTGATTTTTCTACTTTGATAATAACCTTATAAAATTTAGCTTTCATTAAGCTATTATTGCCTTAATTTCAAGTCAGTCAATAGCCGAAGTACTGCTTAAAAGTTAGCTTTAACTCTTTATCCTCTTGCTGCTGCTGCATAAAGCTCATCAAATAACTCATTTTGCTTTTCAGAGTTATGTACAATTTGCGCTTGAGCTAACGCTCCGGCACTTAAAAATTCGTAATGTTCTCGTTTATCACTTCTATCAAGAAATTGGGTAATTTGTTGCAATGCTTGTTCTGCCAAATAATCATAAGTGCTGTTTAAAATTTCCCAATATTCATTAGTTTTAGTTTTTTCTTCATACAGCCAATTACTCCAGTGCCTATTTTCATTAATTGGTAAATTTAAAACATAGCCATTTTCGCCATGACGAATAAATTCTGGTAAAGCACATACATTTGTTGTAATTGCAGGAGTTGCAACCGAAAAACCTTCGATGATACTATAGCCGTAAGTATCATGTAATGTCGCCATTAATTGAAAATGACTTTGTGATAATAACTCAAGAACTTTGTCATTAGGGAGATTTTTGTGAAAGACAACATTCTTTAAATCCAATAACTTTAAATCCTCTACATATTTGGTTTCATCGGGAAAATCTGTCGGGACTCCTGAACCACGCCCCAGATCGGAAATTATATGTATAGTAATAGGTAAACCTAACTTTTCAGCTTTTTTAGCAAGTCTTAAAGCAACAATCCCACCTTTGCGGGCAATGTGATTTCCTATAAATATAAGCTGGAGATTTTGCTGTTGTTGATAAAGTTTTGATTCGTTAACCCTTACTGGAAAGCTTGGATGGATTACCTCCAACTTCTTACTTATTGTTTCTTTTATTTTCCAACCTTCCATCCGCTTAATTAATCTCAATTTGGCATAATCTGAGATAGCTATAAGTTTTTGGCAATTTTCTAATGCTAATCGATTATTTAACAATTCATAAATTGCAGCTTCACCTTGGTTTTGAGGATTTCTATATAAAAAACGATGATCCTCAAAGGTAACAAACCAAGGTTTATTTGTATATAAAACTTTGTTGAAACAATGAATAGCTTGGTATCTTCCCCATATAGGTTGCCAGGGAAAAAAGCTGCTTAAAGGATACCAAATTTTTTCTATAGGATATCTGCCTGTGGGGAAAGGCTTAGGACGAATGAGTATATGCCGAGAATTTCGAGGTGAGTTTGGAATGCTGAGGTGTTTTTGACCTACTATGATAACTTTTGCCATTTTTCTTTAATTTAAATTGTTTTTAGACGTTTTTTCTTATTCTTTTGCTCAGGATTAGCATCTTCTATATCTTGTTTCTCTAGTTCTGGTAATTTAAAAAGAACTCCCGCAAAAAACCAATAATAGACAGCAACCGGGTCAACATCCAGAGGATAGTAGTAGGTGTTGTAGCTAATAAACAATATAAACACCCACAAAGCTGCTCCGTAACTGCGGAAATTACGGTTCTTTATGGAGCGATAGGTTTTAAAGCCAATAATTGTTAAACTTGTTACCAAACCTAAAAAAGCTAGCACTCCAATAATTCCCACTTCAAAAAGTACTTTGGGATAGTAGGTTTCCACTAGCTTAGTTTCACCCATTACGCGGGCAGAGTTAGTTGCTCGACCTAAACCACTTCCTAATGGCCCGTCTACGTTTTTCCAATTTTCTTGAAACTGTTGAACGATAAAATCTTGAGGTGGTGAAGCCTCCCATCGACCTGTAAAACTCTCGGTTCTCTCTTGGACGACAGCAGGGTTAGTCACCATTGCTATTCCCAGAACTAGAGCAAGTCCTATTCCTATGGGGATAAATCGTTTCAGGTTGCCAATTTGACCAGTGAGCAATAGCAAAATTCCGAAGCAGATTGGTACTAAAGCTAAGGCGATTCTCTGTCCAGAAATTACAGCATTGATAAAGACTGTCACTAAAGAACCCAAACCGACCAGCCGCCATATTGGGGAGGGATCGGTGAAACCGGTAGCAAAGGTAAAAAAGGTGCTAGAAATTAAGAACCATGCCCACTGCCAAGGAGCTACAAATGTCCCCGGTAGGCGAATGACTCCTTCTTCAGGACTATATAAGAGCGCTCCACCAAAATAACATCGGGCTTCTAGTGATGTGACAAATAAGGCATTTCCTTCAAGACCTCTAGTGCCTTGACATACACCAGTTAGTAGTAATAGGTATTGAATAAATCCCAGCACGCAGCATATCAGTATGAGGGCAATCTGGAGGCGTGATAAAAATAGAAAATCTCGTTTATCACGAATTAGATAATAAGCACAACCAATCAAGGGGACATAGCCTAAAAATACTTTCAGTCCCAGAATGCCCATACCTAATGGTATTTCTTGGGGTGCTTTTTCCAATAATCCGACACTAGGCGGGTTAAACTGCTGTCCACCATTAATAAATAATAGTGTTAGCAGACTACAACCTAAAACAATATAAAGTGGAATTTTAATGCCTTGGGGAATAATTAGGGGTAGCCCCTGTTTACGGCAAGTCTGCCAAAGTCCAATTAGGGCTGGAATATAAAAGGCATCTTTAGCTAATTGGAGTATGGGACTATTGCCCAAGTAATAGGTGATAGTACCCCCAATAGGTACGTAAATAATGAAGGTATATAGCGCTTGACGCGGGTATTTGTAAGAAAGGGATATGATGATTATCCCTAAAACACCAGGGATTGCTGCCTTAATTCCACCTACGAAAAAAAGCACAATGCCAATGAAGACACCGCCAAAGGTGGCGGTGGTGAGTAAGCTAGTGAGTTCTTTACGTGCTTGGGCTGCTTTGCGTTTTTGAGCTAACTGTTCTTTGAGGTTAAGGGTAGAAGTTTCCTTTTTAGCCTGCTTTTTCGAGTTTTTAGATGGTCGGGATTTTGATTTTATTTTCGGCATAATGGTGCTTTAGCCTATCAGCCTCAGGGAAATATATTATAGTTGACAAACTTCTCTGGATTGCTGTAATTCATACAATCCGAATTCATCTATAACTGATTGATTTAATAATTTGCGATTAAAAATGCTAAATTTTAATCTTTTTGAATTATCAAAAAGATTTTCTCCTGTATCCAATATATAAACTGCACCTGGGAATGGCAATGATTTAATAGGTTTTGCTCTATTATTTAAAATATCTCTGACTTTAGCGTGGTCGATATAATATCTGTAGTATCCATAGCCACGATTATATTCTGCGGTTTCAGGCAAATCATTCAAATCATATCGGATAATATTACAACTACCGCACATTTTATAAAAATTGTTTCTTTTAATATATATGTAATTACTGCCTTCTTGATATTTATAACCTTTATTTATAAACCATCCATTAGAATCTGGATATTGTTGAATAAATTTTGCTAAATTTTTACTAACACAATCATCAGCATCAACTGTCATAGTGTGAGTAGGGGAAAATTGACGAGCATAAACTAATCCTTTTAATATTTTACGCCCTTTATCTGTATCTCCTTTAGCTACAGGGTTAGTTTCGTTAGGAGGAGGAAAATCAACTGTAATATATGTGATGTGAGAATGAGTGAATTCTATTTTTGGTTTTTCGTGACAAACAACAATAACGTGAAAATTTGGTGAAGTTTGACTGCAAATTGATTTAATACATCTTTCAAATAATTGTGTAACACGTTCCCAGGAATTGGAAACTTTTGCACTTTTGAGTGGGATAACAAAAATAAGCATAATATTAGCTTAGAACATATAGCTAAGAATCTCGAAATAAATAATAACACGTTCAGAGTGACGCCAGAACTGATTATCTTGACGCGATAAGTTTTGTTGACAAGTAATAAGTCGGTCACGAGCTAACAATACAGATACAAATGTCACAGCTTCTACAAATTAACCAGCCTTGGTCATTAGTAGAAGCTGTGACGTAAAATTGGCGCTTGTTAAAAGCTGAGATAATAGCTAATTTAGTCCATCAAATGTTGTTCAACTTTTGAAACTAATTCATTTGTCCAGTAGTTGGTAAGTTCAGCATTGGCAGCTTCTACCATAACCCTGATTACTGGTTCTGTACCAGAGGCGCGAACCAGAATTCTGCCAGAATCACCCATTGCAGCTTCAGCAAGAGCGATCGCTTCTTGCACAGGTTGACAATCTTGCCATCCTAAACGGCGATCGCGATCGACAACTCGCACGTTTCGCAACAATTGCGGATAGGTTTGGAAGCTTTGATCTACTAATTCGCTAAAGGGAACACCCGCCTCTTTCACCAAAGCTGCTATATGTAATGCTGTTAACAAGCCATCCCCAGTTACGGCATAATGACGGCAAAGAATATGACCTGATTGTTCCCCACCTAGCATTCCCCCAGTCCGCAACATTTCGGCTTGTACATATTGGTCGCCGACTGCGGTACGAATTAAGTTACCACCAATTTTTTGCCAAGCTTTCTCAAAGCCTAAGTTGGCCATGACTGTAGATACAATCAGGTTGTCTGGCAGTTGTTGGTTTTGTTGTAAGTGGCGTCCCCATAGGTAGAGAATGTAGTCGCCGTTAACTTGCCTGCCAGTATTGTCTACTGCTAAGACGCGATCGGCATCGCCATCAAAGGCAAAGCCGATGTCGGCGTTGTGTTCTTTTACTGTGGCTGCAAGAATATCCAGATGCGTAGAACCGCAGTTAACATTAATGCGATCGCCATCTGCTTCGTTATGCAAGCAGATTACCTCTGCTCCCATTTCTGTAAATACTGCTGGTGCTAACCCGACTGCTGCTCCCCACGCCAAGTCTAAAACAATCTTCATCCCCTGAAGCTTTGTGGCATGATTCAAGGGTTTTTTCAACGCCTCGCTATAATGCCCCACTAACTCGAAACGGGAGTAATGCCGTCCGCAATTACTGATAGCAATAGGTGATATTTTGCCACGCAGTCCGGCTTCAATTTCTGCCTGCAATATTTGGGGTAACTTCCCACCATCGGCACTAAAAATTTTAATACCATTGTCTTCTGGCGGATTGTGGCTCGCAGAAATCATCACCCCGCCAATGGCATCACTGATGCTGGTGAGATAAGCAATGCAAGGAGTGGGGCATAATCCCAAATACCAAACCTCTAGCCCTGCTGCTGTTAACCCTGCACTCAAAGCCATTGCCAGCATATCGCTGGAATTTCTAGAATCTTGTCCGAGAATGACTGGCCCTACTTGAGTAGCATAGTTACGTAAAACAATCCCTGTCCAAAAACCAACTTGCAATGCTAGAGGCGCACTCAGTAATTCTCCTACTCGTCCCCGAATCCCATCTGTGCCAAATAAGGGATTTGCTGGTAATGAGATTAAATTTAGTTCAAAACTGCTCTCAATCCCTTTCCCCAATCCGTCAATTTCAGAAGCAGAATCCCCCGGAATGCCCGGTGTCCGAGTTATAAATGAAACCATCTGTTTCAATACTCCACACAATCACACTAGAAAATAGCATTTAACACTTGATTTAACAATTTTGACAGAAAACTTTTTCTCAAATCTTGTACCACAAACCCAATGACTGGAATTAGTGGCTAAAACCTTCGCGTAGCGTTCCGTAGGGTAAGTTCCCTTTGAAGTTCTGATCTAAATCTATAAGAAACTGTTATTTTACGGAACTCGCATTTTTCATGCTAGGCGATATGATAGCAATCGCGTTAATGGGATGCTCTCAAAGGTAGTTTTAAAAGAAAATTGAGTTTCTTGCAATTGCGAAGCCAAGAACCTAGATTTTTTGCCTAAAAACCTGATTTTTAAACTTGGATAACAGTGTTCAGATATCAGTTTAACAAAGAAGAGCGAACAATTTTGAACCGCATTTTTCTGTAAAAATGCATAAATGCGTTTCCAAGTTTATCTATAGCTTTGCTCATGAAAGAGCGTTTAGGGTATAAAATATTTTTGTGATCTTCAAAATACTGAGAAATTTCATCCCTATTTGATTGACCCTTGCTAATTTTTACTAACTCAATTTTATTATTGAAAAATGATATGCCTTGCATCTCACTCCATCTAACTGCCAGTCCAGCTTTATAAGCAGCTAACCCTATTGCACTCCCTTCACCTTCATAAATTCCATTTAGTTCAAAGTAATTAGCAAGCATATCCCATTGTTGCAAAAATTCAATTTCTTTACCTGCATCTTTAGTGACTGAAAATAAGTACTCGTGAACAAAACTAATCTCTTTCCAATTTGTTTCCAAATTAAGAACTTTTGTTGCATTTTTAACAACTGTAAATTCTTTCACAAATTTATTACTAGCAGTTCCTGCAAGAACTTTAGTAAATTTTTTTGGCATATCCATACAAGCTCTAGCGCTAATTCCTGGTGTTAGTAGCCATTCCATATCTTCTGGCACTGGTGCCAAGATTCGCATATCTGAGTCTATGAATATACACGAATTAAAAAGTGACAGAGCTTTTGCGATCGCAAATCTTTTATCGTGGTAACACTTAACACCCTGTTGTTCATGCTTAAAGACTAAAACTTGAGAATGGTTACTAAATTCTTCAGGATGATCGGTTAAAATAATAAAGGAAGTGTTAGGGGAATATATTTCTATATCTTTTGCTAGCAAGGAAGCAAGAGCGCTATATTTTTTGCCTAGAGCTAAAGTACAAAAGCAAAAGTTTTTTTCTGATTTAATCATTGGTTTCCTATTAATTTTAAATAAAGAGATTAGGGACTTTGAAAGTAGGCTTTTTGGACGCAAGCTATTTATTGATGTATTTATTACATCAATAATTTAGCTATGCAGCAATGAATAATTGGCTAAAAACCACACTAAATCTTAGATTTAGTGATTAACAAGAAAGTAGTTGTTCTGAATTTTTCACTAATTTCTCTTTTGCCTTATTCATTCAAACAATGTTAAAAACAATTTCGTTTTCTCCAGTTACAAAGGAGAAAGTTATAGCTTTGGCAATTCTGATTTGAAAAAAACCTCATGAGGTAAAAAGAAGCGCCAGAGAAAACCAGGAGGTAGTACCGCGCTAGATTCAGCATCTATAGGTAAATATTGAGAACGATAGGTTTTGATCGCTTCATTTTTTTTGGATTGCACTGTGTGAATTGATAATCGATAAGCACTTGCCAATTCATCAAACTTGAGATCCCGAAATAATAAAGATTTCCAAAGTAACCAGATGGCATACTCCCACAAATCCACCTTAACTCCAGCTTTAACAATCGCAGTCTTAACAAGTTGATAAGTAATCTCATGATCTCGACTCCGATCTTTTTTGTGAGTTACGTAAACTTCCTGAGGCTGAAATGTATGCAACAATTGCGCCATTTCTTCAATGGTTTGCTGCTGTTCGGCTTCTGTCATCTTGTGTAGTGAGCCATCAGATTTATTAAGAAAGTGAATATCTTTTGAATCAACACCTAGAATGTTTAAAGCTGTCAGTGCTTCTTGTCTACGAATTTGAATAATTTCAGAGCGGCTAATCTTGGAATTACCTTGATGAGAACCCCCTCCATCTGTGACAAAAACAACCTTAATAGGTACACCTTGTTCTCGCTTGAGTGCAATAATTCCACCACAGCCGAGTGCTTCATCATCTTGATGAGGAGCAAACACAACTAGCGATTTGTCGCTAACATTTAGTGGTTGACTACCTCGATACAAAAGCCAGTAGAACTGTAGCCGGATCTGAAGTTCTCGCAATCGATAGTTAAACAGCCATAGCTTATTGTGCAAACTAACCTTTAAACGATTTAAAATATTTCTCATATAGGAATCGTATTTGATTTTTGAAATTATTTACGTGGGCGGGGAGTGGGGAGTAGGGAATAAGGAATTAGGTTTTTCGATCTGTACCGAGCTTTTTCATCAATCAAATATTAGTACTATATTGTTTATGTAATATTTATTGAAATTAACTAGCTCAAAGGTTGAAATTTAGTTTATTGGGTACTTATAGCATAATTAAAACAGGTTATATGTCTGGCATTGAGACTTAATTTTTGCCAATTATTGAGTTAAAAAATGCTCTACAATCCATTATTAATAATGAAAATATAAGCTTTTACCTCAGTTAAGATATTTGTAATATATCATTTGCATATTGTATGCTCCTCAGTATCTATACTTAAATTGGTATTAAGTTTTAGATGTTTTGTGAAGAACTACTGAAATAATAAAAGTTCGCTAATTTATTATTTAGGCATTCATCTAATTAGAATTAATACGAGGATTAAGAGATGTTTGATTTGGGCATGAAGTTGACTTAATTTAAAAATTAGTGTCTTGTGTTGTTGCCTTCGGAATTTTGGAAACACAAAAGCTGATTTTCTGATTGGGAAATGGTAAAGAAGTAATTTTCATGCGTTCAAAGCAACTATTTGTTGGATCTGTGTTGTATAAAAAAATACATTAGCTTTGAAGCTTAAAAAATTTTAATATAAATTCTCATCAAATAGTTTTAAGGTAACGTTTTAATGGCTTTTTTAGCCGTTAGTGAATTAAGACTTCGGTAGTTAACTTTTTAAAGTTGAGAAATTTAGCATGAGCAGCAATTTAGCAACCAAATTACGTGTAGGCACTAAGAAAGCCCACACAATGGCGGAAAATGTAGGTTTTGTCAAGTGCTTTTTAAGAGGAGTAGTCGAGAAAAACTCTTACCGAAAACTTGTTGCTAATTTCTACTTCGTTTACTCAGCGATGGAAGAGGAAATGGAAAAGCATCGCCAGCACCCAATTGTTTCCAAAATTAACTTTCCCCAGCTGAACCGCAAGTATACCTTAGAGCAAGACCTAAGTTATTACTTTGGTGCTAACTGGAGAGAGCAAATCAAGCTATCTCCGGCAGGTGAAGCTTATGTAAAGCGCATCCGGGAAATATCTGCCACAGAACCAGAACTGTTAATCGCTCATTCATATACTCGTTACTTGGGTGACTTATCCGGGGGACAAATTCTCAAAAATATTGCTGTAACGGCGATGAATTTGTCTGACGGCCAAGGAACAGCCTTTTATGAGTTTCCAGAGATTCCTGATGAGAAGGCATTTAAAGCCAAATATCGTCAAACTTTGGATGAATTACCCCTTGACGATGCTACAACCGATCGCATCGTTGATGAAGCTAACGCCGCCTTTGGCATGAACATGACGATGTTCCAAGAATTGGAAGGCAATTTGATTAAAGCGATTGGAGTAATGCTTTACAACAGCCTCACACGGCGTCGTACACGTGGCAGTACTGAACTCGTCACAGCTGAGTAACTGTGTTGAGATTGCGGAGTATGGTGTGTCGAGTCATATAGATAAGATAACCTGATGAAGAATAATTCATAGGTGTTTTTGGTAAAAGAGCGATTGATGCTCAAATATTTAGGGGCAATAGCCCTATGACTGCTTTTGATTAGTAAAAGCAAGCATGGGGAAATTGCCCCTAAAAAATCATGCAATTTTGCAAAACAAATTATTGTAGCAATTAAGCAACAATATAAGGCGAGTCAATCGCAGCTACACGACCAGCGTCTACCAAGGCTTGGTATACCATCACCGTTACCTCAGCGCGTGTAGCATCGCGGGTAGGATTGAGTTGTTTAAGGTTCGGGTGATTGACGATAATCCCCTTGTTTATAGCTTTTACTACCTCATCCTTGGCATATTCAGGAATCTTTGCTTGATCATCAAAAGTTTTGGTAACGGTTGTACTATCAGCAGATAACCCCAATCCATTCACCAAGGAAACAATTACTTGTACACGCTGGATATTTTTGTTGGGGGCGAAGGTATTGTCAGGAAAACCAGAGAGGAATGAACCTTGATATGCCTGCTGAATTACCTTGGATGCCCAGAAGTCTGCTGGTACGTCTTTGAATTTGATCGCGGTGCGGTTTGGCGGTGGATTGAAAGCTTTTACCAGTAATGCGGCGTATTGCGCCCGTGTCATCGTAGCATCCGGTTTAAATGTGCGATCGGGAAAACCATTAACTATGCCCAATTTGACTAATTCCCGAATAAAGCCACCTGCCCAATGATTTTTAATATCGGTTAATTCTATAGTGGGCGTGGGAGTTGGTGTCGGAGTGGGAGTAGGTGTTGGAATGGGAATGGGAGTAGGTGTTGGCGTTGGAGTGGGTGTCGGTGTTGGAGTGGGAATGGGGGTGGGAGTGGGAATGGGAGTAGGTGTTGGTGTGGATGTCGCAACCGAACTATCTGCAAACTCTACGTTTCCTGTGACTTTAGACGCATCTATTTTATTTCCCACAGAAACCAGCTTGTTAGAACTGGCATTTTGCAAATTAAATTTACCGTTATTGCGTAGAGTATTGCCTCCTAAGTTATTGGTACTACCGATATCCGGTAGGGCAGTTCCGATTACTGTGATACCATCGTCAGTGTTATTTTCGCAGACATTGTTACGCAATATAGGACGAGCGCTGCCAGAGATGACAATTCCAGAACGGTTTTCGTAAACTTTGTTATCTCGAAGGGTGGGTGATGCAGTATCGCTAATGGCAATGCCAAAACCTGTTTTTAAGCAGGTATTATCTTGAATTTGACCTTTGGAATTTTTAGCGATCGCAATTCCATTGGCTGCATTCTCACTGAATACATTACCTAGAATAACTGGATTAGCCTCACCTGTAGTAAATACTCCCTCCCGCCTACAGTTGGTAAAGGTGCTATTGGCAACAATAGGGGCGGTAGATTCAATCCAGACACCACTACCACGACTAGCTAAATTTGTTACAGTCACTCCTCGCACTTCGGCTTTATCCATTAGCACAAATGTGACATTCTGAGCAGCAAAAGTACGGCTTAGGTAACTACCACTTCCTTCAATTAAAATGCCATTGCCTTTATTGGTTTCATTACCCACCACTGTCACGCCAGATGGAACCGTTAGCGGAAAGACTTCACCGCTAGCAGCATTGTAATTACCATTTGCTAGTTGAATTTTGGTGTTCTCTGTAGATACCTTAAGAGCTTGCGTAATAGTTTTGAATGGGGCTTGTTGGCTACCAACGTTGGTGTCGCTACCTGATACTGGATTTACATAAAAAGCCTGAGCCATATTTATACTTCCAAAAAATACATAGCTATCTTAGCGCTAACCATGAAAGTGGATAGCGTTTGATGCATTAAGTAACTTTAAGTACTTCTCTGTGCAAAGTTAAATAATTATACAAATGCTTTTAGGTTTCACTAGTACTCGACTAGCCCAAAATTGCTAATTTCAACAAGTTGTCTTAGCAAAGTGTTAGAAGCAGCGATCGCACTTTCTTCTTGTTGACGTGTGGCTGCAATTTGCATAATGATACTGGCAGTAGGGTTAAGAGAAGACGCAAAGCCGGGTTGTGCATTTGTTATCGATTTACAATATGCAGGGCATTCGATAAAAATAGCTACCCACGAAAAGTTTGCTAATGATATGTTTAATAGCAGAAAAATATGACTAAACTCATCTTAATTACAGGCATAAGCAAAGGTCTAGGTTATGCGATGACCGAGCGTTTTATTCAAGAGGGACATACCGTTATTGGTTGCGCTCGTTCATCAGATGCTATCGATAAAATACATCAGAAGTTTAGTGCGCCCAACTATTTCACATCTGTAGACGTGGCAAATGAACAGCTTGTAAAAAAATGGGCACTAGATGTATTGAACAAATATGAACCGCCAGATATAGTGATTAATAATGCGGCAATTACTAATTACCCAGCACCTTTGTGGGAAATACCATCCGAAGAATTTTCTGATCTAATAGATATCAATATCAAAGGAGTAGTGAATATAATTCGCCATTTTGTACCAGCAATGGTGACAAATAAACGGGGTATTATTGTTAACTTTAGTTCTGGCTGGGGACGTTCTACTTCAGCCCAAGTTGCACCATACTGTGCTTCCAAGTGGGCAATAGAAGGATTAACTCGTTCTTTGGCACAAGAATTGCCGACTGGTATGGCAGCTATACCCCTCAATCCAGGGATTATTCATACAGATATGCTCTCTATTAGTTTTGGAGAAGAAGCTGCTAATTATACACCCGTGTCTGATTGGGTATTGAAAGCTGTGCCATTTATTCTCAAGTTGAAACCCAAAGATAACGGGATTCCGTTGACTATACATTAACGTGAGTTCGACAAGTCTATTGACCTCTCTCCCAGCCTCCATTTTCGAGAGCAGACTGGCTCGGTACACCAAGCAATCGAGCGTATTCCTCTTTAATCATCAAATAACATTCGCAAGATGTATCTTCCAACCCCGATCAATTCAGGATGGCGATCGCTCCTCGCTTGTAGCTAATCATTCCGGCTCGGCTGAGTCTACCTGCTACCTCTGTAACACTAGTACGACGACAGCCCAGCATTTTAGCAATATATTCCTGAGTTAGCACGAATGTATCTGATTGTACACGGTCAGCGATGAAGAGCAAACAACGAGCCAGGCGTCGTTCTATAGTGTGGAGGCTGTTGCAGGCGAGTGTTTGTGTAACTTGAGTGAACAGCCCATGAGTATAACGCAACAGCAAACTTTGAAGCTCTCCACCTCGGTTAAACTCGGCTTGGAGGAACTCTGTCTTCATCATCATAGAACTGCCTGTAATCTGCACAAACGCAGTTGTATTTGTAATGTTACTGCCCCAAATTACAGGAACACCTACCATGCCATCATTGCTCACCATGCCAGCTTCGACAGTCGAGCCATTTTTCTGGATACAAATCAAAGAAACCATTGACTGATAGGGAAAATAGACGTGTGTTATTGGTTCATTGGCTTTGTAGAGGACTTGCTTAACTGAAAGCTCGACTCGCTCTAGAAAGGGAACTAGGTGTTGATACTCAGCTTCTGAAAGAGCAGCAAGGATCTGATTTTCTATTGGTAGATGAGGTTGGTTAGATACTGACATGGAGAACCTACAAGTGCAATTGTTCTTTTAAAAGCAACTAATGGCAGCTTGAGATAAGCCAGTAACTAGTCCCAGTATGTCAAAAGATGGTTTTATATCCAGAAGTTGTAAACTTCACAATTTAGAACGCTAGATTAAATCGTACTTTTAAGAAAATTGTAATTTAATACCAATTTCTTACAGTAATTCCTAAAAAAGGGAGAAGCAGGGAGAAAAGTTTCCCCTTTGCCTCTATATCCTCATTCCCTTTTAACAAGTGGTGGGGGTTTAAGTCCCCTGTCTCTACAGACAGGAGGTTTTGTGTCGGGGTCTAAATTCCCGTCACAAACCCGTCACAAAATGTAATTGCGTTAGCGTAGCGGGGCGAAACCCATTGCGTTAGCGCAGTGTTAGCGAGTCTTGCCTACGGCACGCCAAGGGCGAACGAGCGTCATTGCTCTCTTCGTAGCGGGGCGTTCGCTTTTAGCGTCTCGCAGAGAAGCCCATTGCGAATTGTTTTAATAGGGCCACTTCCAATCACGAATTTCAGGCATATCGTCGCCGTACTTCTCAATGTAATGTTTGTGTTCGATCAGCTTATCTTGCAACTGCTGTTTAACATAAGCTGCTCTATATCCTAGTTTTGGTACGCGATCGATTACATCCATCACTAGATGGAAGCGATCTAGCTCGTTAAGCACAACCATATCAAAGGGAGTAGTGGTGGTTCCTTCTTCTTTGTAGCCACGCACATGTAACTGATCGTGATTGGTGTGGCGATAGGTTAAGCGATGAATCAGCCAGGGATAGCCATGAAAGGCAAAGATAATGTGTTTATCGGTGGTGAAAATCGTGTCAAAGTCTTTTTCGCTCAAACCGTGGGGATGTTCGCTTTTTGGCTGTAGTGTCATTAAATCGACTACGTTTACCACCCGCACCTTTAACTCAGGGAAGTGCTGGCGCAGAATGTCCACAGCCGCTAAAGTTTCTAAGGTGGGAATATCCCCAGCACAAGCCATTACTACATCTGGTTCACCGTCTTGGTCGTTACTTGCCCATTCCCAAATGCCGATGCCTTTGGTGCAGTGCTTGATAGCAGCATCCATATTTAGGTATTGCAATGCTGGTTGCTTTCCGGCAACGATAACGTTGATATAGTTACGGCTTCTGAGACAGTGATCGGTTACTGATAGCAAAGTGTTGGCATCGGGTGGCAAATACACGCGAACGATTTCTGCTTTTTTATTAACTACATGGTCAATAAAACCGGGGTCTTGGTGCGAGAAACCGTTATGGTCTTGCCGCCAAACGTGGGAGGTGAGGAGGTAATTGAGGGAAGCAATCGGTTTACGCCAAGGAATATGTCTGGTAGTTTTCAGCCATTTGGCGTGCTGATTGAACATCGAGTCAATGATGTGGATAAATGCCTCGTAGCAAGAGAAAAACCCGTGGCGTCCTGTGAGGAGGTAGCCTTCTAACCATCCTTGACAATTAGTTTCGCTGAGAATTTCCATTACCCGACCATCGGGGGAAAGGTGGTCATCTTCTGGGAGAATCTGGGCTGCCCAATCCCGGTCTGTGACTTCTAGCACAGCGCCTAAGCGATTTGATACCGTTTCATCGGGCCCAACGATGCGGAAATTGCGGCTTTCTTGGTTAAGTTGCATGATATCCCGCAGGAATTTTCCGGCAACTTGGGTAGCTTCAGCGATCGCTTGCCCTGGTTTGAGAACATCTACAGCATACTTTTGAAAGTCGGGCATCTTCAGGTCGCATAGCAAAAGACCGCCGTTAGCGTGGGGATTGTCACCCATGCGTCGATGACCTTTGGGAGCCAATTCTGCTAGTTCGGAAATCAGTGTGCCGTTAGCGTCAAAGAGTTCTTCTGGTTTGTAACTCTTCATCCAATCTTCTAGGAGTTTCAGATGTTCTGGCTGTTTGGCTATGTTGCCAAAGGGAACTTGATGCGATCGCCAAAAACCTTCTGTCTTTTTGCCATCAACTTCCTTTGGCCCTGTCCAACCTTTGGGGGTTTTTAAGACAATCATTGGCCACTGGGGACGTTTGGTGAAACCGTGTACGCGGGCTTCTCTTTGGATACTTTGAATTTCAGCGATCGTTATATCTAGAGTCGCCGCCATCTGCTGGTGGACATCTGCGGGATCGTCACCTTCGACAAAGTAGGGCTTGTAGCCGTAGCCTACAAATAAGCTTTCTAATTCCTCATGGGTGATGCGTGCCAGTACTGTTGGGTTAGCAATTTTATACCCATTTAAGTGAAGGATCGGCAGTACAGCCCCATCATGCACGGGGTTTAGAAACTTGTTGGAATGCCAGCTAGTTGCTAAAGCACCTGTTTCAGCTTCACCGTCACCCACAACAGCAGCAACAATTAAATCAGGGTTATCAAAGGCAGCGCCGAAAGCGTGGACGAGGGCATAACCTAGTTCTCCCCCTTCATGGATGGAACCAGGGGTTTCCGGTGCAACGTGGCTAGGAATCCCACCAGGGAAAGAGAACTGTTTGAAGAGTTTCTGGATTCCTTCTGCATCCTGGGAGATATTGTGATAATACTTAGTGTAAGTGCCTTCTAGGTAGGTGTTAGCTACCAGTCCAGGGCCTCCATGACCAGGGCCAGCAATATAGATCGTGTTTAGGTCATATTTTTTAATGACCCGATTCAGGTGAGCATAGATCAAGTTCAGCCCTGGTGTTGTCCCCCAGTGACCCAAGAGCCTGGGTTTGACGTGTTCCAGTTTTAGCGGTTCTCTCAGTAGCGGATTGTCGAGTAGATATATCTGCCCAACCGAAAGATAGTTTGCTGCACGCCAGTAGGCGTTTATCTTACGTAATTCTTCTTCTGTTAAAGGCTTTGTTTGTGGAGTTGTTGCTAATGTCATTATCGACACTCCATTAAAGAAGGTTTTTGGCGTATCATCCAGTCAGCAATTATACTTTTTTTCAAAATAATTACCATCTCTCCATGATGAGTTCTTCCAGCCTTTGTGATTAAATTCCTTGCTTATGGGCAACAATGGAGAGCAATGTCTAGAACGGGCAAAGCTTACCTACTAATTGATACTATTACTTAAGAATTTTTTCATTATAATTGCTTGGTTATGAAGTATACTAAAATGTTATTTTTAGCATTAATAAATAATTAGGATAAAGGGTTACTAATTTTCGGATTAATCGCTGCATATCAATCACAAATACTTTATAAGAAAGTGCCACTGACTCTTGCGTTAAACCGCCTTCACCGGAAGGTATAAATATCAAAGGCTCATTTACGGTAATGCGCTATCAGTAATTGTCTAGTTATCTGCTGTAGTAAACTACATCTAAGCCAGAAGCCTGCATTCAATAGTTGATAGCGCTGTGAAAAAAATCCTGATTGTGTCAGCTAATCCCGCAACGACAGACAAACTCCGCTTGGACGAAGAAGTAAGGGAAATTCAGGAAGGGTTGCAACGCTCTCGCAGCCGAGATAAGTTTGAACTGATTACTAAATGGGCAGTGCGGCCTGACGATTTGCGGCGTGCGCTTTTAGATCACGATCCTCATATTATCCATTTTTCTGGACATGGTAGAGGAAATCAAGGTTTAGCCTTAGAAAATAATACAGGGCAAATGCAGCTGGTGAGTACGGAGTCACTGGCAAGGCTATTTAAGTTATTTAAGGACAAAGTTGAGTGTGTATTATTAAATGCCTGTTATAGCGAGGTGCAGGCTGAAGCAATTTATCAACACATTAATTACGTGGTTGGGATGAATCGGGCAGTTGGGGACAGGGCGGCAATTAAATTTGCGGTAGGCTTTTATGATGCACTAGGCGCTGATAGGTCTTATGAGGATGCTTATGAGTTTGGCTGTAGCGCTATTGATTTAGAAAGTATTCCAGAGTCTTCTACCCCAGTGCTGAAAAGTCGGAATAATTCTAAAGGTGCTATCTCTGCTAACGGAGCTATTCCAGATACCGAGATAAAACCAACAGTCACCTTAGAAAATCCGGAAGGGCAGGTAGCTCTAAACTCTGCTTTTTATGTGGAGCGATCGCCTATTGAGGTAGACTGTTATGAAGCAATTCTTCAACCAGGGGCCTTAGTTCGCATCAAAGCTCCCCGGCAGATGGGCAAAACTTCGCTGATGTCGCGGGTTCTTCATCATGCTAATCAACATGGCTATCAGACTGCACCTGTAAATTTCCAGTCAGCCGATGCAGAATTTCTCGCTAATTTAGATCAGTTTTTGCAGTGGTTTTGTGCCAGCATTACCTACGAACTGAATCTACCCGATAAATTAGATGAGTATTGGAAGGGTGTTTTAGGTAGCAAGAATAAATGTACGAATTATTTTCAACGGTATTTATTACCCGCCATTAATAGCCCCGTAGCTATAGGTTTGGATGAAGTTGATGAAGTCTTCAAGCATCCGATAATTGCTGCTGATTTTTTTGGATTGCTACGAGCTTGGCATGAACGGTCAAAGAATGAGACAGTTTGGCAAAATCTCCGATTGGTAATTGTGCATTCTAAGGAAGTTTATATTCCACTCAATATTAATCAGTCGCCTTTTAATGTCGGCTTACCCATTGAGTTGCCAGACTTAAATCAAATACAAGTACAAGATTTGGTACAGCGTCACGGACTCAATTGGACTGAATCACAAACTAAAGAATTAATGACACTGGTGGGTGGTCATCCTTATTTAGTGCGGGTAGCGCTTTATGAAATTGCCCGTGGCAGGATGACGCTGGAAAATCTACAAAAAGTCGCGGCAACCGAGGAAGGGCCTTACAGTGACCATCTGCGCCGCCATTGGCTAAATTTGCAAGAGGATGCAGAATTGCTAGCGGCGGTTAAACAAGTGATGACAGCAAATCACGCCGTGGATGTCGGCACAACTGAAGCGTTTAAACTCCGCAGTATGGGGTTAGTTAAATTTCAAGGCAATGAAGTGGTGCCACTGTGTAAATTGTATCGTCAATATTTTTGCGATCGCTTAGGGTTGAAAAATTAAGAAAGTACATTAGGAGTGCAATAAGACTTTTATCTGCAATTACCATTTAACAAAAAGGTTTAACAATGGTTCAAGTTATTCAAGGAAAAGATATCACCCTAGCCCAACTCATAGATCAATTTGGGCTACAACGTGCAGACAACGAACAGTTTTTTTCAGAGTGGCAACAAGATTTACCTGATCGTGGGGATGACCTAGATACTGTGGTAAAAGTGTTAAAGCGTCTAGCTGATTTAATTCGTAATTCGTAATTCGTAATTCGTAATTTTGTAGGGTATGTTAGCTAAGGACATAACTTACCATCTCAATACTATCTGTGCTAATGCACCCTACCAAACTAGCTGTATTTCATAATTTTGAATTTTGAATTTTGAATTCGGAGCGAAGCGACGTGACCCAGTACCAGTATCAAGTCGGTGGTAGTCTGCCTCAAAATGCACCAACTTATGTTAGACGGCAAGCTGACCATGACCTCTATGAAGGCTTGAAGGCTGGGGATTTTTGTTATGTACTCAATTCCCGGCAGATGGGGAAATCTAGCTTGCGGGTGCAGGTAATGCAGCGTTTGCAAACTGAGGGATTTGCTTGTGCTGTTGTTGATTTTACAGCTATTGGGACGGCAGATATTACCCCAGAACAGTGGTATGCCGGGGTGATTGATACTCTGGTGGGAAGTTTTAATATTTATACAACTTTTGATTTAGATACTTGGTGGAATAATAACGGTTTGCTTTCACCCGTGCAGCGTTTAAGCAAGTTTATTGAAACAATATTACTTCAAACAATTACTGAAAAGATTGTTATTTTTATTGATGAAATTGATAGCATTCTGAGTCTTTCATTCAATTTAGATGACTTTTTTGCAGTTATCCGCGATTGCTACAACCGACGAGCAGACCATCCTGAATATAATCGCCTCACCTTTGCTTTGATTGGAGTATCTACGCCTTCAGATTTAATTCAAGACAAACGCCGGACACCTTTTAATATTGGACAGGCAATTGATTTGACTGGGTTTAAACTCGCGGAGGCGGAACCATTGGCGCGGGGTTTGGCAGCAACGGGAAATCCTCAAAAGGCAATGGCGGCGGTACTGGCTTGGACGGGGGGACAACCATTTTTGACGCAGAAAGTTTGTAAGTTGTTAATTGAGGAATGCCCTGTAGAAACGCGATTTATCGCGTCTTGTGAAGACAAGGAGGAATCCCAAATTGAGACGTTGGTGGCAGGGGTGGTAAGAAGGCGGATTATTGAGAATTGGGAAGGACAAGATGAGCCGGAGCATTTGAAGACGATTCGAGACAGAATCATGCAGAGTGGAGAACAGAGGACTGGGCGATTGTTGGGGTTGTATCAGCAGATTTTGCAGCAGGGAGAGATAGCAACCGATGATAGTCCTGAACAAACGGAACTGCGGCTGACGGGTTTGGTGGTGAAGCGGGAGGGGAAGCTGCGAATTTATAACCGGATTTACGCAGAGGTGTTTAAGCAGGAATGGAGTGAGAGAATCTTAGCAAACTTGCGCCCATACTCCGATACATTTAATGCCTGGGCTGAGTCGGAACGTCAAGATGAGTCGCGCTTGTTGCGGGGACAGACTTTGCAAAATGCTCAAGAATGGGCAGTGGGTAAAAGTTTAAGTGATTTGGATTATCAGTTTTTAGCTGCTAGCCAAGAGTTGGAAAAGCGTGATGTGCAGAAAAGGCTAGAGGCAGAGGAACAGGCAAAGCAAGTTTTAGCAGAGGCGAACCACAAAGCTAATCAACAGATTCGTATTGGCTCTGTGGTGTTAGGTTTTGCTCTGGTGGGGGCGGTAGCATCATTTATAGTTACTCAACTAAGTCTTCAGGCATCCAGGAATGCTATTGCAGTAGCACAATCAGCTAAGGTAGAAACAAATAACGCCCAAAGAGAGTTAAAAAACGCGAAGACAGAAACCGCAGCAACCAAGCAAGAGAATCAGCGTATATCATCTGAAAATAAACGGATATCTGAACAAGCGGTACAGGTAAAACGGAATCTTAGTAATGCAACTTCAAAACTGAATGCTGCAAATGTCGAAGTGAATCAGGCACAGCAAAACCTGAAGCTAGCCCAGAACAATGTGGTAGCAGCTAATGCAAAGGTTAGTCAAGCTGAAGTACAGGCAAACCAAGCAAATCAACAACGGCAAGAGGCAGTTAATGCCCGTAAAACTTCTGTGGAGGAACTAAAAAAGGCAGATGCAGCAAGAATTGTTGCTTTAAAGGCTACGCGATTGGAACAAGACGGAACAAATGCGCTGCGAGTGTTTGCTGATTCAAGGGAAATTGACGGACTGTTGTTAGCAATGCGGGCTTCTAAAGAATTGAAAAGTCTGGTTAAGGATAAACAATCTTTAGCAGACTATCCCGCTTACATCCCTCTGTTTAGTTTACAGACTATTCTGCTGAACATTCGTGAACAAAATCGCCTAGAAGGTCATAGCAGTCTTGTCAACCGCGTCGTGTTCAGCCCGGATGGCAAAACTTTAGCTTCCGCCAGTTTTGACAACACCATCAAATTATGGAATCGGGAGACGGGCAAAGTAATTTCTACCCTGACTGGGCATAGCTATTTCGTAGTCAACAATGTTATGTTCAGCCCGGATGGCAAAACTTTAGCTTCTGCCAGTGATGACAACACCATCGAATTGTGGAATCTTGAAACGGGCAAAGTAATTACCACCCTGACTGGGCATAGCGCTGAGGTCAACAGTGTCGTCTTCAGCCCCAATGGCAAAACTTTAGCTTCTGCCAGTGATGACAACACCATCGAATTGTGGAATCTTGAAACGGGCAAAGTAATTACCACCCTGACTGGGCATAGCGCTGAGGTCAACAGTGTCGTCTTCAGCCCCAATGGCAAAACTTTAGCTTCTGCCAGTGATGACAACACGATCAAATTGTGGAATCTTGAAACGAGCAAAGTAATTACCACCCTGACTGGGC
>NZ_JAVRBS010000020.1:0-44842 GCF_034531155.1 Nostoc sp. ChiVER01
TCGATTATTAAGGGGGAAGTGTGAATTTTCAATCCGTTATAGCTTTGTTGCATCAAGGCTTTGCTTTGTTATGAACGTAAATATCGCCGCCTCATCGGCAATTTATCCCACATTCCGCAGGTTAGTTAGTAAAGCAGATAATATTTTCGACAGGGGGCACCAAAAAAGTTGAGAATCCAGCGTCTTTCGGAAGTCAAATTAGTAATTTGCTTGCTTTGGGCAACAGTAACTAAGTGAATCGACATAAAACATTGAAAGATCCAGCGTAGAGTCGGAGCAGCAGTAGGTTTACCCAACTGATCGTCGATAGTCTTTTTAGCTCTATCGAGTGCTTGACGCAATGCCCTTTGACCCAAGCTATAAACAAGCAAACACAAGCCCATAATCATGGCTGATGCAGCAACCCGTTTGGGTGAGTTGAGGAAGACACTGGAAGTAAAGAATAGCGGGTCTTTGAGAAAGCGAAAACCGCGTTCAGTAGATTGCTGTGTCTTATACTCAATTAACACATCATCATCACTTAACTCAGAAGCATCAAGAACATTGGTTGCTAGGAGGAACCTACTGGCTCTTTGGACTTCAACATCTATAGCAGTTTGTTTGGGTGCAAGTGTTGCACAAAGTTGATAGTACTTTTATATAACAGCATTCTTTCGCGGTCTACCACGTCCCTTGTGCTGCAAAATCTCAACTACTTTGATATCAACTAGCTGATGTAAAGGCAACAAGAAGTTTCAAGCTATTATCTCGTTGATGAAATTCGTGGAACTTATCGTGGCATGATGATTGCAATTCCTCCAAAGGAATGGAAGGTTTTTGCACAAATGAATCTAATTGAACTGACCAACATACTTCGAGATTTGGCAGCTCGCGTTAATTTAGTTCTTTTTGCATCCCACCCTCGCGCACCAAAAAAGACAAGAAGGATACTAAAACGTACTCGTCCTTCCAGACGACCCCATGTTTCTACAGCTAAAATTCTATCCCAAAAATAATACCTAAAAACAGACACCTTGAAAGGGCTGGTCCTAGCTTTTACTACTTGACCTACACTAATTATTTCTTGCGGATGGCTTCCTAGTAGCCGATTGATTTGCTCTACTAGTTCCATTTCGTCACATATGCCTGCGACTATCCCTTACTTGGTCAATATCCTGTACTCTTATATCTAATGGTGATGCTGTCATGCTTCTAAAATGCAGCATTTAGGTCATTTCTAAAAATACAGCATTTACGATCGCACCTGCAGAATGTGGGATTTATAAGTTATCTCTGCCTAAAAATAAGAGTTTCTGCTATTGTTTGGGTAAGTCCTGTTTACTTTTCGCTGTTCGGCTGAAGACTCGATAGTATAGCGACGTACTAATTTCCTTTAAGGGAAACAGGAGATAGGTAAGAGGATTTATTGCCACAATAATATTTCGGAAGTCTCGTCGAGCCAAAAATAAAATAGCACGAGCAACTTGTTGTGCAGACATGACTCCATAAGGATTCAGTTGACTTTTAAATGGGCCAAGAATTAACTTGCGAATTACACAATCCCCGTCCAAACGTTTCAGGGTAACAATATCTCCTAGCGATCGCTTGCTGAGTTCATAAAGCGGACTTAGTGCTGGGGAAACCTCAGCCTCAGAAGTGTTTACCCAGATTTCTTTGGTTGCTTTTGCTTGTGGGCCTGTTACAGTTGTCAAAAATATATCCATCAACCGGAAGGCTGAAAAGGTATTTACTTCATAGGAGGTATTGATAGCCTCCGATGTGCGGCTGGCGTAGACATTGATTCCGTGGTTGATAATTAAAATATCTACTTTCTCTAAACTATCTTTCAAATTGGCTTCATTACCCAACTGCCAAGGAACCACCTTCACCCCAAATTGCTCTACTAATTTTTTTGGATTAGTGGTTAATGCCACGACTTTAGCATTATTCTTTACAAGTTCAGCTGCTAATGCTTGTCCCAACGCTCCTGATGCTCCGGTTAAAGCGATGGTTTTACCTTTAAGAGACAGTCCTGTACCAATAATTTTATCCACTAGGGGGAAGACACCACTGTAGTAAGCGTTGACATCATCAAAATGATGCCGCCAATGGTAAGACCGATTCACCCACCAAATGGATGGTATTGTCTCTAAAGGGCCGGGTAGGTGGTTGTAGTCTGTATCAATTTTTCCCTGGAAATATCTTACAGACGCGCCATACAAGAACGTGCAACTATAAGCTACTCCCAGCCATAACCCCATTTGCTGGACAATTAAGGCAATGACTACCAATACCACTAGTAGTAGACTCGACTCTAAAATGTCGTGATAGAGCTGGGATTCTTGGTAAACTTTCTGAGAAGCTATTGATAAATCACGACGATAAGCCATGTGGTGCTTGTTGTGCCATTTAGCAAGCCAATTGACTTGGTGACACAAAGCATGGTAGCTGTCTCTCAACACCTCAGCGAGTAAAAGTGAAAAAAGTCCCCAAATAACAAACTGCAAGCTGGCATTTAGCCAAACCCAATTAATTTGTAATTTTGTCTCAATTCCAATCAAGTTTTCAGCTAGCATTTTTATCATATTTGTCTATACTCGTTTTTCTTAATCATTCTTCATGGAATGAAGCAAACAACGTAAGATAAGCCTTTCTAGGCGTTCTTTGTATTAAAATGCTCAAAAGATGTTCAAAAGCCTTATTATAAGTAATATAATCACTATTTTTGGTATAAATTAATGCTCCAAATAGATGCTCAATGAATGCTCATTTTTTAAACCTATCTGTCTTACCCTACCTTATACCTGAACTTATTAAGCAATTTACTAAGCAACTAATGACCTCTTAGTGTACAAGCATTACAGCCTATTTTGACCTATAAGCCACTTATAGACAGTTGATAGTATATTCTTCTATTCCTTGTTTGGTAAGGGTTAAAGGGTCTTTGAATGAGATAAATAACACTTGCCATTGCCCTGTCTCTCATGTTTCTAGCTGTTACGTAATCAAGTTTTAATTATGTTACGTTTTCAAGTTAAGATGATATAAGTTAGACAGAGCAAGCGATATGACTAAATACTTGGTAGAGCTAAAAGATTCTACTACAGATGATATGGTACTAATGCAGCTACACGCTGGTTCAGTAGATGAGGTTAGAGAATAAGCAATAGAAGCTAACCCAGGTTGTGAAGTGGTAAAGCTGAAGCATACACATGGTGGCAAGCGTAGCGGCGCTGGCAGAGTAAGTAAGTGGGGTGATGGAGTGAAGACCCAAACATATCGCTTACCTCCTGCCTTTGGTGAGAAAGCTGAGGAAGTAGTAGGAGAGTTAGAAATGGTAGGTCACATCTTAGATAGCTGGCAATCAAAGGTAGATGAATCAAAAGGTAAATCAGCTAACGGTCAACCTAGCGAACGCTACAAATACGTTGACCAATTGATTAGAGACTTGAAACAAGCTATGCAGGTGACGGGTGAAAAGTTAGTGTGAATACTAGTCGTTTTGAAAATTGCACTCGATTTTTTAAGGAAAATACTCAAAAAATTGAAAAACCGTTTTAGGCAGGGTAATGGGAGTGAGAAGTTAGTCTAGCCACTGTGGATCGCCAACTCCTCAGCATCTACCCAAGGAGTAAAGTAGCCGTCAGGCTTTTTACAAGAATACTGCTGTTCATTAATACTGGCTACTACCATTTTCAGTTCACCTAATGTAGTGGCGTAACGTTTGCCTACATAAGAGACGACATCCCCAATCTTGAAATACTCATCTTGATTGAAAATTTCATTTAAAATATCTCCTTTACCCTCCATACCCTCCACTATCCTTCCCTGGTAAGGGTTTAAACCCTCCACTGTACCCTCCATACCATCCTCCATTTGCCCTCCACTTTTAGTAAATGTTGCTGGATTACTAATTAGCTCATCTCCACTAGCTGTTGTGGAGGGTATTGTGGAGGGTTGAAAAGCTTGCTGCGACTCGATAGTGGAGGGTATGGAGGGCAAGTCGTCTAATTCCTCTGCGTATTTTTCTTCGAGTGTGGGGATGTGGTCGTCTGCTTCCTTTCGACGAAGCTTTAGTCCTACTATTTGATTATTCTGACTAGTCTTGCTTTTGGTGACTTCTTTCCAACTTAGAATGTTATTGCACAAATCTACTAGGTGGCGCGAGAATTCAGTGTTGGATTTTGGTATTTTTCCGGCATCCAAGCAACGCTGATAGTAACTACCATACGGGAGCATCCAGTTTTGGAAGATTTACCATTTATGGGAAAATGTAAAGGGAAATAACCCTGTGCGATCGCGCTCCTATGAACCAAGAGAAAACCAATCGTTAGTTGATTATGTCAATAGCCAACATTTGGTTAACCCACTTGTCTGCTTAGGAGATGGTCATGATGGCGTGTGGAATTTAGTCAAAGAGTTTGGAACTGAAAAATTTGAACGTTTAGAAATTCTAGATTGGTATCACCTCAAGGAGAATCTTTATAAAATTGGTGGTTCTTTAAAGCGTCTAAAAGCTGCTGAGAGCTTATTGTGGCAAGGTCGGATAGAGCCAGTTCAGGTTTTATTTAACAATTGCCGAGGCAAACAAGCTAAGAAGTTTATGGCTTATCTCGAAAAACATCGCACTCGCATTATTAACTACAGCTATTACCAAGCTGAACAACTGTGTTCTATTGGTTCTGGATCTGTCGAATCTGCTATTAAACAGATTGGAGCAAGGATTAAAATCTCCGGCGCACAGTGGAATGTTGAAAGTGTTAACCAAATTCTTTCTGAACGCTTACGCTTATCTCAATGGGTTGCTTGCAATTTGAGTCTTTCTGCCAAAACTGGATGCTCCCTAGAATTTTTTGGTTGTTACATCATACGTTCTTCTAATTAAAATTCGTTCTTTTTCCCATTCAATATCGCACCACATAAAAGCTATTGCTTCACCTGTTCGGCATCCAGTAAGGAATTTAAAACTAGTGAAAAAATACCAGTGAGGACAATTGTTTTTTATATAATCAAGAATTATTTCTCTCTCGTCCCAAGTATAGGCTTTTGCTCTATCCAATACATCATCATCGTTTTCCGTTTCTACTTCATTCTGAGTTTTACCTTTAGTTCCTTTAGTGGTTATCTCCTCCGCCATACCTTCAAAAGGATTATGAGTTAATAATTTATTTTTTATTCCCATTCGGTAAGCTTTCGAGAGATTAGAAAGTAGCTGTCTTACGTGTTTTGGATTTCTATTCTCAACTAACCAATTTCTAATTTTTAATGCATCTTCTGATTTAGTGGCTTCTATCGCTGATTTAAGAAAGTTTTTATACTGTCCTTGATAAGTGCTTACAAAAGTACTTTCTCTTAGATCATGTTTCCTGTATTCACAATAGATATTCCAGACTTCCATTAAAGATAGTTCAGGCTTAGGCGGTAGTTGACCACTCGAAACTGTAGTACTATTCACTACTTTTAAGTCTGGTTTAAGCTTCTGGTCAACTAAAATTTCACGATACCTGCTTTCGTTAAAGGTTCCATCTGAGTTGGTAAGCTTCCATTCTTCCATCTCTAACTGTAATCGGCGTTGCAGCTTATCCGCCTTCCCCTCCCATCCATCTAACATTTACAATGCCTGTTGCCTTCTTTACTTGATTTGGTTCACCTGGGAAGAAAGGACGCGGAAAGCAAGCTTTTATCGAGCCGGAGTCCATCGCAGCAGTATAAATACTTAATTGTCAACGTCTGGGGCGAATGACTTCGGCTCGTGCTGCTTCTGGCACAAATGCACAATACATAGCATATTTTAACTTAGTTAAGTACAGAAGTTAGTTTTTAAAACCAGAATTAAGTTTGTTTTAAGGGCTAACTCCTGCCTTATTTAAATGGCTCTTTGCCGCACATGTTCCCCATTAAGTCCTTGCTTAATCCAACTCAGGCATTCATATTCGGATTGGAATAATTTTGGAGCTGCGATATTATTCAATAACTCTGGTGGATAATGATCATAAAAATATTTGTCACCTTCTTGGGAAATAATTATCAAATTGTTTCGGTAAATGTAGCGAGACTTAAAATTATCCTTCTGGCTAACAAACTCTGAATTTTTATCAATATGTTCTTTAGCAATATCAATGATATTACTAACGTTAATTCCATAAATTTCTGCTGGATTTTCTGCTTTATGAAATTGGCTTGTGTGTCCAACGTCTGATAGCAATTTATACGAATAAATCTCGTAATTATCAAGCTTTCCAAAAACAAATGGAATGATGAGATATCCTTTGTAAGAGACTGAATTTTCATAAAGAAGACGACTCATTTCAACCTCCTTTGGTGTAACTGCCTCAAAAAATTCGCTAAGATCACATTTACATTAAAATTCAATACTTTTCTGTTAAATCTACTTATGTATCACCTAAAACCTCATTGCCATTTAACAAATAGGGCTATTATACCTTTTGTCAAGCAGAAAGGAATATCAAACTTTAACAAGAAAGTATCGTAACACTAATTATCGCTCTTTTTTTAATTACTAAACGTGAGATATTTTGTAAAAGTTAAAAAATTAGAAATCTCCTTCTGTGGGCTTAGTTCCTCTACTTCTTGCATCCTGCTTTTCAAGACCATAAACTGAGTTGATTGGGGGAATGCTCAAGGTTATTCCAAGGTAGGGGTGGAATTGGTGTGTGACTCTGTTCTAATAGCTGTTGGAAGTGACGGGCTGTGCTGGGCGATCGCGCTTCTATTGGACAATGAACAAAGAAATAAATTCGCACTCCCATTTGCAACCATTGCTGAATCTGTCTCACCCACTCTTCCATAAACGGCTGATTCACTGATAAATTTGGATGCGAAATAAATCGAATCAGAGTAAAAGGTGCTGTCACACTCAATTGCAAAGGTAATTTTGGTTTACGTCGTTCTGATTGTAACTGGGGGTCATCATCTCCAGTATAAATGGGGCGCGAGTCTAACAATACCCGTCCTACACCGAGTCTTTCTAAAAGTGTCGTCAAATTACTTGCACGGGGTTCTCTAAACCAGTCGGGATGCCGAACTTCTAACGCTAGGGGTGCTTCTATACGTGGCCAAGCTTCCAGAAAGTTAGTCAAATCATCAAGCAATGTAGGTGCGTAACTGGGTGGCAACTGGGCAAATATCGGGCCAAGACGCTTACCTAAAGGACGCATCCCTTCCAGAAATTTTAATGCAGCTGGAATATAAGGTTTCAGCAATCCTTGATGGGTAATATCTCGTGGTAATTTCAGGCAAAATTCAAAACCTGCTGGTGTTTCGGCACCCCAACGGGTTACAGTTTCTTGGTTAGGCACGGCATAAAAGGTGGTGTTACCTTCTACAGTGGTGAAGCGACGACTGTAGAGATGGAGAAAATCGGCAGTGCGAGTGCCTTGGGGATAGAGTTCGCCCACCCAACCTTTATATGCCCAAACAGCACAACCGATAAAAAAGTTCACAGTGCCTAAAAGCCTTGATGTATCATATTCAATTTTACAGGCAGGTTGTAGGGATGGATCAAGCTAGGTTAGATTTCCAACTTTTTGAAGGATACTGCTGATCATTAAAATTACAAACTGCTTTCTCATTTCAGTAGATTCAGCAAGCAAATCTCAGTTTATTTATTTTAGACTTTATATTAAAATCCAAACTAAGCAGTAAATGTATACTTAGATTAATTATTTTAGACTTATATTAAAATCCAATAAAATTCCAGGGACAGGCAAAAGCCATTTGCACACCATTGGATACACTTAATGGGCTTAATGCAAATGGTCAAGGCGATATTTTGCAGCAGTTGTAAATCTGTTGCTTAACTTTTATACTCATTTATTTTGGTGTTTTGGACAAGCATTAAAGCATATTGAAAAAGCAATATGCTTTAATGCTTGTTCATTTGAATAATTCATATTTTCTGTATCATAGCGCAGCCTCAGCTACTGATAAATTGAACCATCAGGCATAATCGCCCCTGCTAAGTTAGTACCAACTAGTTTAACTAAAAGGCGCTCACCAGAACGAATCCGCGCTCCTGTTAAGTCGGCTCCTCGCAAGTCGGCCCCACTGAGATCCGCTCCAATTAAATTAGCAGCGCGTAAATTTGCCTCCCTGAGATCCGCTAAAAGTAGGTTTGCCCGAAATAAATTTGCTTCAGATAAATTCGCTCCTCTGAGGTTGACTTTGTGCATAAAAGTATCGCTAAGATTAGCGCCGCTCAAATTGGCATAACTCAAATTTCTGCCAGATAAGTCTTTATTGCTCAAATTTGCCCGACTGTAGTCTTTACCACTCAAGTCTGAGTTTTGCCTTGGTGGTTTTTGGGTCGTTTGAGCTGGTTTTTCCTGTTGAGCTGGCGGTGAGTATGGTTTCTGGGTTGTTTGAGATGGTTTTTCCCATTGAGGTGGCGGTGAGTGATGTGTGGTTTGATGTTTGGTTTTTAGAGAGCGCAACTTTTCACGAGCTTCATTTATGGCTTTCAGCTTGTCTTGTGCTTTCTGCTGTAAACGGAGATTGTCTTTAGGAATGCGATCGGGATGCCAAACAAAGACTAAATCTTTGTAAGCCTGGTTCACTTCTTCAAGTGTTGCTCCAGGCTCTAATTCCAAAATTCTATAGTAGTGCTCCAGATCGCTCATACGATATTTTGGTGGACAATCAACTTAATTATGAGTGATGGAGCCATTTATTCGCTGCATCATTATGTCATTGGGCATAGGGGATTGGGCATTGGGCATGGGAAAGAGGACTTGGGGACAAGGAGAATTGGGGACAAGGGGAAACACTTGTTGCAAGTTCTGATTTAAGTAACCTTGTCTCTTTGTCCCCTTTGTCCCCTTGTCCCCTTGTCTCCCCTGCTCCCTCTGCTCCCTCATCTTCCCATCTCCCCATTTCTCCATCGAGCGATCGCTCTCAAATATGCTGCAACTGGAATCTGATAAATTTCAATCACAATCCAAACAATAATTGATAAATGTGATAAGAAAGTTAATATCGTCCAAATATATGGCGTCCAGGTTATGGGTTCTTTGAGATTAGCAGGGAAATAGTAAGCTACTATGCCAATTAGAGTAGTGGGAAGAATTACAAAAATTGCTGCTGCTAGTCCATAACCCCAACCTAATTCCACGCCTTCCAACTGACCTTCTGTCCAACTAAACCCATTCCAACGCCAAATTAAGGGTGGTTGTCTAGAAGGCATCTTGATTTGCTCTAGTTCTAAGTTGACTGTAAAAATCTCTTGGCAAAAGTCACAAGCCATAGCTTCCATCATTGGCATGTGAGAAATCTTACCTATCCGACAGACTGGGCAGGGGTAAACTCCATAATAGTCGAAAGATTGGGCTAAGATTTTGGAACTGGGCATAATCAAAGTGAATGATCCTAAAAAGTTGATCTAGTCAATGAGGACTTGGGTTAAGAAAAATGTATGGCGATCGTCAATTGTCTGTAATAAGTTTTCGCAAGGTGAGGTAACAAGTCAGGAGAATTATATATTTTAACTTCTCAATCCTGGCTTTTTAAACTTCTCCGAGACGGAAGTCACTGTATAGATTTCTCTCTGATAACCTTGATTTGGCTGTATTATATTCTTTTAGGGAATCGCTAGATTCTGAATTTTTAGATTTTTCACCATTGATTTTTGTTCATCTACACTACCCATTAGTCATCACACAACAATAATTTGTTAACTTATTAACTAAAGTGATATCTAATAACAAGCAGCTTTCTTTGTCTACGCAAACAAGCAATTAGCACTTCACTTCACTACACAATCAGAACAGGGCGTGATTTTGAATTTTGCCAAGCGTTACTAGTATTTACTCCCACATTTGTACTGAGTCTATCGCTTTTTTATGGTTTGTGGGGGTATTGACACCGCCTGATGTTCCTGTTAATGTTACTTTAAATAGGTATATTTATTAAGTTACCAGCAAAAACCTCACAAATGCTTCACACAAATTCCTACTTTTATTTTTGGTTTAGGGTGGTTCACCGGGAGTGAATTGAGTTTCCTAAGGGAAACTGCCCGGTGAACCGCAGAGCGAACTCTGCGGTTTTTGTTGTTTTAAGGAGAATTTCATCGTCATGACTTATTTGAATAGCTGGTTTTATGGCTTTTATTGGCCCAGACTAAGTTCCGGGTAAATAGCGTCATGTCGATGATTCAGAACGCGCCCGGAACTCTTCAAAGGTTTCGGGCTTTTTTATTATCCGTAAATAGTGCCCAATACTCAATTTTTAGGAGAACGAAACCATGATTAACGCCAAACTTGCCGCACAATCTCATCCAAACCACCAAACAATCGTTAAAATCTCAAAAAAAGTCGCTTTCGGGGGCGAAGAACTGGTAATTATTGGTGGTCCCTGCACTGTTGAAAGTTTAGAACAAATGGAAATAGTCGCCCAAAAGCTATCTGGTGCATCGGTGCAAGGGTTGCGTGGCGGTGTCTACAAACCCCGCACATCTCCCTATGCTTTTCAGGGTATGGGAGAAGAAGGATTGGAAATTTTGGCAAGGGTGCGATCGCATTACAATATGCCAGTTGTCACAGAAGTTATGTCAATTTCTCAAATTGAAGTAGTTGCTGCCCATGCTGATATGCTTCAGATTGGTAGCCGCAATATGCAAAACTTCGACTTGCTCAAAGCTTTGGGACAAGCTGGTAAACCAATACTGCTCAAACGTGGGTTAGCAGCAACAATTGAAGAATTCGTTATGGCTGCTGAATATATTCTCAGCCACGGAAATCCTAATGTGGTGTTGTGCGAAAGAGGTATCCGCAGTTTCGATGATTACACCCGCAACGTTCTAGATTTAGGGGCAGTGGCAGCACTCAAGCAAATAACTCACCTGCCTGTGATTGTAGATCCTTCCCATGCTGTTGGGAAACGTGAGTTGGTAGCACCTGTGGCTAGGGCTGCGATCGCTTGTGGTGCTGATGGATTAATTATTGAATGTCATCCAGAACCAGAAAAATCTGTTTCTGATGCTCGTCAAGCTCTTTCTTTAGAAGATATGGTGCATTTAGTTGATAGTTTAAAGCCTGTAGCTACAGCCGTTGGGCGCAGTATATCAGAAGCGATCGGGGCGGGTTTGGAACCTGCCCCGATTTTTTGTGCTGCTTAAATTTCAGTTGAGGGCGAGCGCTTGTATATCTCAATCCAAAGATTTCTTTTGGCTTAAAGACAAACAGCAATCGCCTTCGTAAAATAAAGGTGCTTAGGCTATTCTATTTATTCTTAAACATTTTTGCGACACAGCCCCATATATGAATAAAGTCACAATAACTTAGTACAAAAGTCACAAGAGTTTAATAACAATTTCTCTCCTAAGGGGGTAGGCGGAAAAAGCATAATATTAGTACGCTAATGTTTAGTTTAACTAATATTATGCTTTCCTAATTAGAATTAATCGCAACCAATCATTTTGCGGAAAATGCGATGTCTAATGACAAGCTAGTACCTGTCTGTACTTTCCCCCTTTCCCCCAGAATTGTTGATATGCGCTGTTTAGCCCCTGTTCAGACGATAAAGCCTTCGTCTTTGCCTGATCAAATTTTTCCTCGTTTTCAGAGCCTTATTCAAAAAGCGCGATTATCACTACTTATCTTAAGCCTGGCCTACTTGTGTAGCGCCTGTAATGCTTCTGAAGCCGAATCAAGTGGAAAAGAAGCAGGAAAAAAACGAGCCGTGCCAGTGGTGGTTGCTACTGCGGCTCAAAAAACGATTCCAATACAGCTATCGGCTACGGGAACAGTAGAAGCATATTCTACAGTATCTGTCAAGTCTCAGGTGGGTGGACAACTTACGGGAGTCTATTTTCAGCAAGGACAGAACGTTAAGAAAGGAGACTTGTTATTTAAAATTGATTCCCGCCCTCTACAAGCTGCATTGATGCAAGCGAATGCTGCCAAAGCCAAAGATTTAGCTCAGGTGAAACAGGCACAGGCAAATGTGCTACAAGCGATCGCTCAAGTGAACCAAGCAAAAGCGAACGTTGTAAAGGATAAGTCTCAGGCAACAAATGCAAATGTGCAGGCTCGACGTTATGCTACTTTGCTCAAGCAAGGGGCAATCAGTAAAGAACAGGCCGAACAGTATCAGACTACTGCTAATGCTCAACAGGCGACAGTGAAAGCAGATCAAGGTGGAGTGGCAAATGCTCAAGCAGCAGTGGCGGCAGCCCAAGCAGATGTCCAAAATGCTCAGGCGGTGGTAGTGGCAGATGAAGCTGCGATCGCTAATGCTAAAGTTCAGCTTTCTTACAGTTCTATCTACTCGCCAATTGCCGGGCGCACAGGTAGCCTAAAGTTAAATCAAGGCAACTTAGTACAGGCGAATGCCACCGATCCGCTAATTACAATCAGCCAAATTCGCCCCATTTACGTCAACTTTTCCATTCCTCAACGACTGCTGCCAGACATCAAAAAATACAGTGCTAATAACGGCAAATTAGCAGTTGATGCTTTACCTGCTAAAGATGCAGGGCATCCGGTACGAGGCGAACTCACCTTTGTTGATAGTGGAGTCAATACCCAAACAGGCACAATTCAACTTAAGGGTACTTTTGCCAACACTGAGGAGCGCCTGTTTCCGGGGCAGTTTGTCAATGTAGTACTCAAACTGAGTGAAGAACCGAATGCCATTACTGTTCCTTCCCAAGCGATACAGAGCGGACAAAAGGGGCAGTTTGTTTATGTAGTAAAACCTGATAAAACAGCAGAAATGCGTCCAATTACGGTAGGTGACACCGTTGGGAACGAAACGGTAATTAAGCAAGGGTTGAAACCAGGCGAGCAAGTAGTCACTGATGGACAATTCAACTTAGTACCTGGTGCCACAGTCCAAGTGAAACCGGAAGTAGGAAGCAGAGGGGCAGGGGGAGTAGGGGGGGCAGGGGAGCAGGGGGACAAAGGTAAACTCATAACTCCTAACTCCTAACTTTTAACTTCTAACTCCTCACTTATTGAAGGGAACGCGATGAACATTTCTGAGTTATTTATCCGGCGTCCAATCATGACAACCTTAGTTATGGTTGGCATTTTGATATTTGGGCTGATCAGTTACCAACAGCTACCTGTTAGCGACCTGCCTAATGTGGATTATCCAACACTCCAGGTAACAGCGAACCTGCCCGGAGCTAGCCCAGAAACGATGGCTTCCTCAGTAGCAACTCCTTTAGAGCAGCAGTTTTCTAGCATTGCGGGAGTGAGTTCGATGAACTCTACTAGCTCTTTGGGTAGCGCACAGATTACGCTGCAATTTGACCTAAATCGGGATATCGACGGAGCAGCCCAAGATGTGCAATCTGCTATTTCTAAGGCAGCAAAGCAGTTACCTACTAATATGCCTAATCCGCCATCTTACCGAAAGGTAAATCCGGCGGATCAGCCAGTTCTCTATATATCCCTGAATTCGTCTATTCTGCCCCTGTCAACTGTAGACAAGTATGCTGAGACATTGCTGGCACAACGTCTATCAATGGTAGATGGAGTGGCGCAAGTGCAGGTGTACGGCTCCCAAAAGTATGCGGTACGAATTCAGGTCGATCCGGAATCGCTGAGTGTCAAAGGAATAGGAATTGATGAAGTAGCTGATGCGATCGCTAACGGAAACGTCAATCTCCCTACTGGTACACTTTACGGTCAACAGCAGAATTCTACCATCCAAGCAAACGGTCAACTCAACGATGCCGCCAGCTATCGTTCCCTAAATGTGGCTTATCAAAACGGCGCACCAGTGCAGCTAGGTGAACTAGGTCAAGTTCTGGACAGCGTGGAAAATGATAAGATTGCGAGTTGGTATTTTCCTGTCAAGAAAGAGAGTAAAGGAGCAGGGGAGCAGGGGAGCAGGGGAGCAGGGGAGAAGTCCCAATCCAAAATCCAAAATTCTGGCGTGCGGGCGATCGTTTTAGCAATTCAGCGCCAACCGGGAACTAATACGGTTCAAGTAGTGGATGCAATCAAGAAAATCCTACCCACCTTCCGCACACAGATTCCGGCGGCTGTGAACATGGATATTCTTTATGATCGCTCCCAATCAATTCGGGAGTCAGTGGATGATGTACAATTCACGCTGTTACTCACCATCGCCCTGGTGGTGCTAGTAATTTTTCTATTCCTTCGCAATATCTCTGCTACAGTCATCCCTAGTTTGGCAGTACCGCTTTCGATAGTAGCGACCTTTGGGGTCATGGTGCTACTGGGCTTTTCCCTCGATAACCTATCACTGATGGCGTTAACCCTTTCAGTCGGTTTCGTGGTAGATGATGCCGTAGTCATGCTGGAGAATATTGTTCGCCACATGGAAATGGGCGAAAGCCGCATGGAAGCAGCCCTAAATGGTTCTAAAGAGATTGGTTTCACAATTTTATCTATGACCATCTCCTTAGTAGCAGTATTTATCCCGATACTGTTTATGGAAGGCATTCTGGGGAGATTATTCCGTGAGTTTGCCGTCACTATCAGCGTTGCCATCTTAGTTTCTGGCGTAATTTCCCTCAGCTTAACGCCAATGCTGTGTTCGAGATTCTTAAGTCCACCTCATCATGAGGGAGCAAGGGAAGCAGAGGAAGCAGGGGGGGATGAGGGAGAAATTCTTAATTCCCAATCCAAAATTCAAAATCCAAAATCTAAAATCCAAAACTTCAACCGTCGTCTCTACAATTTTTCGGAAAACATTTTTAATGTGATATTGAGCGGATACGATTGGAGTTTGAAGAAATCACTCAAGTATCACCGTACAACAATGGTGATTTCCGGAGCGATTCTTGTAGCGACAGTGTATCTATTTATAGTTGTGCCGAAAGGCTTCGTTCCCAACGCAGATGTTGGACAAATTACTGCAACTACTCAGGCATCAGAAGATATATCCTTTGATGAGATGGTAAAACATCAACAGGCTGTAGCTGCGATCGCTTACCGCGATCCGAATGTCGATTCTATTAACTCCAGCGTCGGGGCTGGCGGGCCAAATGCTTCCGCCAACGCTGGCAGAATTTTAATCGAACTCAAGCCCCGCCATGAGCGCCATCTCAGTGCTGATCAAGTTGTACAGGAACTCCGACCAAAGTTGTCAGCTGTGCCTGGAATTAAGGTATTTTTACAAAATCCCCCAGCGATTAATGTGGGTGGACAACAAACAAAAGCGCAGTATCAATTTACTCTACAAACTCCCAATATTCAGGAACTTTACCAGTACGCTCCAGCTTTAGAAGAGAAATTGCGAGCGCTCTCAGATTTACAAGATGTCAACAGCGATTTGCAAATCAAGAATCCGCAAGTAAAAGTAGACATTAACCGCGATCAAGCTTCAGCTTTAGGTTTGACGGTTAATCAAATCGAAACTGCTCTGAGTAATGCTTATGGTACTCGCCAAGTTTCCACCATCTACGCTCCCGATAGCCAGTATCAAGTAATTATGGGCGTAGAACCAAAATATCAGCAAAATGCCAACGCCCTAGATTTACTCTCAGTTCGCGCCCCCAGTGGACAACTTGTACCTCTCAACGCTGTAGCAACCTTGAGCAAAGATGTGGGCCCCTTGACTATCAACCACAAAGGACAACTGGCATCTGTCACATTTTCCTTTAACCTAAAGCCAGGAGTATCACTCGGTAACGTCACTGGGAAAATTGAGCAACTCGCCCGTCAAACACTGCCACCTACTATCAGTACAGGCTTCCAAGGTTCAGCGCAGGCGTTCCAGTCATCGATTCAGGGCTTAGGATTGCTACTACTGGTTGCCATTTTCGTGATTTATATTGTGTTGGGGATTCTCTACGAAAACTTCATTCACCCCTTGACAATTCTTTCTAGCTTACCCTCTGCTGGATTTGGGGCACTGCTGACGCTGTTGCTGTTTCAAGTTGACTTGAATATTTACGCTTTCGTGGGTATTATCCTGCTGGTTGGTATTGTGAAGAAAAACGGGATCATGATGGTTGACTTTGCAATTATTGCCCGTCAAAATGGCAAAACCCCTTATGAAGCTATCTATGAAGCCTGCTTAGTGAGATTCCGTCCAATTATGATGACGACAATGGCAGCACTTATGGGTACACTACCCATCGCCCTCGGTTTAGGAGCCGGAGCAGATACACGCCGTCCCCTTGGTTTAGCAGTAGTTGGGGGGTTAGTGTTCTCGCAGTTTCTCACACTTTATTTAACGCCCGTTTTCTACACTTACATGGAGTCTTGGCAAACAAAGCTTAAAAAACGCAATTGGCGCAAACAGCCAATTTGAAACTCCCCCGGCTGAACATTAGAACCTGTGTTTGCGTAGGCATAGCCCGTCGTAGACATCGATTTTACGAATTCCTTCAGCCATTTGATACTCGTAGCTATCCTCAAAGCGGAAGTTGCTACAGACTGCGCGAAACACCGAAACGTTAAAGCAGAAGTTCCTACAGGGAAAGCGGAAGTTGCTACAGACTGCGCGAAACACCGAAACGTTAAAGCAGAAGTTCCTACAGGGAAAGCGGAAGCTGCTACAGACTGCGCGAAACACCGAAACGTTAAAGCAGAAGTTAATTTTTAATCAGTAACTTTTGACTCTCTTCATTTAAAAGGGAGTTTTTTATGTATTATGATTATTTGTGATAATTCACCTTGTTTAACTTTCCTATGATTGCGATCGCTTGGGTTGGGTGTATGGTGCGATCGCAAAATTTATTTAATCTACTTCTATGACAAAATTTTTAATCGCAAAAATAAGAAAGATTGTTTTCTTTGTCAAACATTAACTTTAATTACTTTTATAAAATACCCAAAAGTATCTAACTGCACAAATTAGCTATGATAAATAATTTCACTAACTAGCAACCTATTAACGCCTAACTTATGGCTACTAAAGCTCATAAGGATATTGCTCTGACAAATAGATAAATAATTTGAGATTCGACAAATAAATTAGTGAGATGTATGTTATGGTTTTTATAGGAATCAAAAAAGAAAAGCACAAAAGACTTCAAGAAACTTTGAGGCAAGCTCAAGAAAGTTTTTTTGCTCTGGTAAGTCCACTTTACTTCGCTACATCTTTTTTTCACTAAAATCTAAAACTAGATTGAGTAGGATAGTAGCCTTTGTAAGAACTTGAAGTCAATCGAAATTTATCTGGGTATAAGCCAATTAGAGTTGGCTAACCTAGCTAGAGCATTACCCACCAAAGGCGATTACTCTTGGAGTCTGGGAAGAAAGACTCTTAGTACAGCCTGACAAATCAATAGAAATACAGAATATTTACGAACTTATTCTTGCGGGGGCAAACAATTTTAACCGCGAACTAAGTTAAAGCAGTTGCTGATTTTGGAAGGAAAACTTCAAGCAATATGGTGTTGTTTCACTTTTAGAAATTTAACCATACTGTCAAAACTCACTAAGATATTATCTTAGCCAGAGTGTTAGAGGTTGCCTGTGCAAGCATCATAGTATTGCACCTGTAGCTGTAACTTTTGGGCTGAAATTCATCCTGCTGCATCAATCACGAAACAAGAAGCGCTATAGAAGTTCTTAGCGACTTGACATTAGCAAAATCAGAGAAATTACAGTGACCATTTAGAGTGGATTGCAATTTGGTTGGTTGTGTGGTTGAGGGAATGAATCTGCGTTTATTTGAATTTCTGCTGCAACCACTCTTCAGGCTTGAGCAACCATTTGGGATTCCGTTACAACAACTGACAATGCTGAAGTCAAATTTTTAAAGGCTTCGTTATTAAGAAATAGAGATTTCTCTATCCCTTAAGCTATCGCTTCGTGGGTAAATATGTTCTGATTTTGATGCTTTTGTCAGGATGCAATGTCTAACGACAACAGGCTCTGCTTCCCTATGACACCAAGGGTAAACAACTACATCAAGCTTACCACCCATCAATTAAATCATTGTAGGAAACACAACCATGACTGACGAAAAAATTAGACAAATAGCTTTCTATGGTAAAGGCGGTATTGGTAAATCTACCACCTCTCAAAATACCCTAGCAGCTATGGCTGAAATGGGTCAACGCATTTTAATTGTTGGTTGCGATCCTAAAGCTGACTCTACCCGTTTGATGCTACACAGTAAAGCTCAAACAAGCGTTCTGCAATTAGCTGCTGAACGCGGCGCTGTAGAAGATATTGAACTCGACGAAGTAATGCTAACCGGTTTCCGCGATGTACGTTGCGTAGAATCTGGTGGCCCTGAGCCTGGTGTGGGTTGCGCTGGTCGTGGTATCATCACCGCCATCAACTTCTTAGAAGAAAACGGTGCTTACAAAGACGTTGATTTTGTAAGTTACGACGTTTTAGGAGACGTTGTGTGCGGTGGTTTCGCAATGCCTATCCGTGAAGGCAAGGCACAAGAAATCTACATCGTTACCTCTGGTGAAATGATGGCGATGTATGCAGCTAACAACATCGCTCGTGGTGTTCTCAAATATGCTCACACTGGCGGTGTGCGTTTGGGTGGTTTGATTTGTAACAGCCGTAACGTTGACCGGGAAATCGACTTAATCGAAACCTTGGCAAAACGTTTGAACACCCAAATGATTCACTACGTACCTCGTGACAACATTGTACAACACGCAGAATTGCGCCGGATGACTGTTAACGAGTATGCACCTGATAGCAATCAAAGTAACGAATATCGCATACTTGCTAAAAAGATCATCGACAACGACAAACTCGCCGTTCCTACCCCAATTGAAATGGAAGAGTTAGAAGAATTGTTGATTGAGTTCGGTATTCTCGAAAGCGATGAAAATACTGCAATGCTAGTTGGTAAGACTGCTAATCAAGCACCCGTAAAGTAGTATCAATTAAATAATGGTTTAGGGTGGGCAAGCTTGCCCACTCTTTTCTTATCTAAGCTATTCTACATTTAGTAGATGTTGACTTACGCAAAATATCTCTCAAAGTCTTGTTATATATATTACAGTATGCTTGAGTTAAGCATTTCTTCTCTTTGCGTCCTTTGCGTCCTTTGCGGTAGCCTGCGGCAAGCCGCTCCGCGTCTACGTTAAAATAATTGACTTTGGCAAATAGTTTTCCCCTTAACCCAAATGTATTGGTTTATATATATCTTCAGAACTGGGATTAAGATAAGGACGCTGTAAATCTATTAAATGTCGCGCAAAGTGTTCGTCAATCGTCTTCATTCGTTCTTCCATCGCATTCTTACCCTTTTGCCAAGCTTCAAACAAAGCATTAGCAACAATTTGGCAACGGTTCATCCCAAAACTTTCTTGTGCTGCAAATTTTTGGATTGGTTCTTCAGCTAAACCTAACCCTGGTGCTAAAAATTTTGTAAACAAGGGAATTTCCGGCTGGAAATAGCATTGATTTTCTAGATAAACAGCCTCAAGGATTGTGCGAATCGCTGGATAGTCGGGGAGTTCAAAGTAGAGCAATCCCGAATCGTAGCGTCCGTATGCACTGGGATTGTGGAGAACCTGAAAGCTAAAAGGAATTGAGGTTGCATTCAATTGCAGTGTCAGACTTTCCATGAGAGCGATCGCACCAGATGGCGTAAAGTTAAAGTAAATTCGCCCTGCTCCCAAATCAGCATCAGGGTTACTTAGCTGTTCCTGTCCGACATTACTAACTGCCAAGTAAGAGCCATTTTGCATTCTATTTTTGGGCATCCAGATTGCTACCATGTCACCCACTTTGGTAGATTTTTTACTGGATTTTAGATGGCAGTCTGGCTCAACATAAAGTGTTAAACCGCCTTTAGTCACCGCCATAGTACCATCAGGTTCTTTACGTAACACCTGCCATCGAGGGTCAAAGTAACCTATGCCGTGATTACTGGCGTGCAATTGCTCGTAAAAGTTCCAATCAATTTCTAAAATGGAATTATCCGTTAAATTATGCTTTGGCGTATCAGTATTGACTGCTAAAGTACTTTGTAGAGAGCCATTGTAATAGATCCCATAGAGAAAGTTTCGCAGCAGTAAAGTGAGATACTTCTGTTGTAAATCTACAGAATTGTGCTGAAATCTCTCAGCTATTTTAGTCGGTAGACCAAAGGGTTGATAATTGGGATGATAAATACAAAAATTAGACTCAATCTGGATATTTTTAGCAATGTCGAATAGAGAAGTTAGCGGTTGATTGATAGAGTAATTTAGCATTAATCCATTTAGAACTTAAACTTTAGAAAAAAGAATTCAGGAGTCAGGAGCCAGAATTCAGAATTGTTCTACTCTCTACTATTAACAACCGCGAAGCCGAGTTTTTTCGTAATAAAGACGAAGTAGCTGTGGCTCTTTTACAGGCTGAGGAAGTTTATGAATTTTTCCCACAGGATTCAAAATCTCTGACTCTGATATCCCAAAAATAGTCAGTACACCTTGCTGCGGCATCGTCAGTAAACTTTTAGCTACTTGGAGCATACAAATATCAGCATTATTAAAGGATTTTCGGCAGGTAATCATATCTTGAATTTCATGAATCAGTGCTAGCCCCGCAAACTGAATAACTCGCACAATGAAGTCACTGCGGTATTCTAAAATCATGGGAAAAGCATTTAGATAAGCCCTAATTAGGGCAATGATTGAAGGTTGTAAACTCTCCAACGGTGTCAACGCCAGATGTAAAGATTCTTGTAACTCAATGGTGGGGTCTACTATAAGACTCTTGAGCCAAATTCCTAAATAACTTGCTAGTAAAGTACCTAAATCAAAAGCTGGATCTCCCCAAGAACAAGCTTCCCAATCAATTAATCGTACTAGGCAATTATCTAGTTTCTCCCACCTAGAATGAACCAAAATGTTGTTCAATTTCAGGTCGTTGTGAGTCAAGCAGCAAGGATTCCAGTCGTATGCCAAATCAGCGATCGCTGATTCCAAACTCTCAGACTGCTGGTATAGTAAATAGAATTTCAGCGCATCCGTGGGAACCGTTCCAAAAATATCTGGCCCAATTGACTCTACCCCTTGCGCCGGATTGTAAAAGCCATAGCGAAACTCTCCTTGGGGAGCAGTTGCCATGAAATCCTTATATTCTCGGCTGTTGTAGGTTGCGCGATGGAGTCCCGCTAAAGTAGTGCCGATCGCAGTGGCAATTTCTTGTGGAAAAATATCATTGTTGTGGTAGAATGTCGCAAGCTCCAGATAATCACCTAAGTAGTTGCGGACAAGGATAGAATTTTCTTCGTCAAAATGGACTACCAATGGTGCAATGGCAGAAATATTGCCGAGAACTGGAAACTGCTGGAGCAACTGATGAAATAGCCACTCCTGAAACAATTCATGAGGAGCGCCGTCATTACTTTTAACGTTACGTTCTTGTTTAATGAGCAGTTTACGATTATCTGCTAGAGTCACGAGTAAATCGAAACTGTTCTTACTACTTCCTGGCAACTCAGATTTATCTGATGCGTCATCTTCTGAGCTACACAGCCCCGCTTCTAGCAGATACTGGATAACGTTATGAGAAGACAGTGATAATACCATGTATTATTTCCTACTTCATTAAATTACTTAAACTTGTACTTAGCAGTTGTCGGTAGATAGTGAATAACAATAGAGATTTGTACAATCTACTAATATCCCATATTTGGGATAAAAACCTGCCAAAATGGCACCAAGTCTTTTACAATTGCTTTAGAATTCGCTCCAAGATAGCGTGGCATCTTTAGGCTTTATCAGCATAGTTACTTAGATACATCTAAAGCAAGTTTTGTGGTAGAAGCCCATTGATGTAGCTGCATCAAAAGGCTTGATAGCGCAGAAGCATCGCCAGTAAAAAACTGATTGGCGGCAGATGTTGTTTGATGCTGAGTAGTCATTCTGAAAGCAGCGAAGAATTTCAGTAATCCTTCGTGATAAGAAGCATGACATTCAACACTATTATTTTTATTTATCACCCCAAACCCAAATAAACCGGAATTTTTAAGCAATTAGTAATTATTTTTTTCTTTAATTTTCAAAATTGATGTCTGTAAGGCTTGTTGTTGCGTCATTTGTCTTACTTACGTATTGTAGATGACTATAGGCGATCGCAGATAACGGTTACATGAGTACATCTTATGGAAGTGTACTTTTGTCAAGGATGAAAAGACCTCTCCCTGGCTTTACTACGTAAAACCGTCCCTCTCCGAGTCGGAGAGGGAAAGAGTTAAGACCTGGTTTCGATATCGTATAACTGGCAGAGGGTAAGAAGTTTTTGTTTGAGGCGATCGCGCACATTCTCTGGTAATATCACTACACAATCTGGCGCATACTGCATGACTTCGCGCATAAACCAAAATGTACTCGATACTCGCCTAATCACTCGTCGAACTTTTGGTTTATCTGGTAGCCATTCATGGATATCATCTTCTGGTTTAGCTTGATAAGCAAAAGCCAAATTTGCTAATAAGTGCATTTCTACTTTCATCTCATCCAAATTAGTACGCCATTCACCAGAAATTGAAGTCACCGCCGCATCCGTAATTCGGTCTAATCGTAAACTCCAGTTGTGAACCAGTTCTGGGATATCAAAGTTTCCTTCTGTTTCTTCGCACCAACAATCAAGATATTGCCGCTTTTCGTGGGGTGTAACTTTGGCATAGCGAACGGTAAAATTAAACACACGCTCTGCTGCATCTTGATAAGAAAGCTGAAAGGGTTGTTCGCGCAAGATATAGCGGTCTATGTCTAAGCGCCAAGGTGGGGGTAAATTCTCTAAGAAACGTTCGATTTCTCCCCGCAACGGTAATGATAATTCGCTGCGTTCGAGAAGTAAGTTTGCAATGATTTGGGCTTGTTCAATTTGCCCGATATCTGTCAAAGCATTGATACATCTATGTAATGCTCTAATGCGTGGTTCTTTCCAATCGTTATTGTTACCGATGAGTAACTTACGTTGAGCGATCGCTTCTATCAACTTGGAGATATTCGGGCGATCGCCCCACTTCATACCGAATTCTAAAGCGATCGCTTCTAGCTCCGCTTTGTCACGTTCTGATATTGACAGTGTAATAGATTGACCTTTTCGACTCATTAAAAATGTCCGTATAGTTTATACATGTTTTCTCTTGTCAACTTCTATTTTGCGTGCCAATATGGTTTTTAACAACTAGTCACGGACACTATTTAAGTGTATGTCCGAAAATTACAGAATTACTCTCAAGCCTGTTTACTCGCAAACCGTCCCCACACCTGACGGAGTGAAGTTACCTAAAGATTGGTTGCTTTCTTGGCATCAAGCTGCAACTTTAGAAGCGTTGCGCGATCCAAATATTGATGTAGTGTTCAACACTGCGATGACTGGCGATGGTAAAAGTCTAGCGGCTTACCTAGAAGTGCTTCAGGGTGAATTTTCTGCGATCGGACTTTACCCAACCAACGAACTCGCCCGCGATCAAGAAACGCAGATTAGAGGATATGTTGAGAAATTCCAGCCAGAGAATCAGCCGCGTGTAGTGCGTTTGAGTGGGGCTGATTTAGAGATTTATGCTGAAAATGAAGGATTAAAAAAAGGAGCTGCGATCGCAACTCTTACTAACCAGAGAGAAGCATTATTAACTAACCCTGATATTTTTCATTATTTGCATAGAGGTGCTTACATAATTCGTGGCGATAGTCCAGATAAGTTATGGGGCAGAATTGATAAAGATTTTGACTTATTTATTTTTGATGAATTTCACGTTTTTGCTGCTCCTCAAATTGCTAGTGTGATTAACACAATGTTGTTAATTCGCTGTACAAATCGCCGTAAGAAATTTCTGTTTCTCTCAGCTACACCAGATATAAACTTAATTGGGCGATTAGAAAAAGCAGGATTCCGTTGTAAAGAAATTGATCCTCTAAAACAAAAGAAATATCAATTTCCCGATACACCAGAACAAGGACAGCAACTACAAGCAAAGGGATGGCGGCAGGTAGCACGGACAATTTCGTTGCATTTTATTCCTTTGGAACCATCCTTTAAAGCTTCGGAAACCTGGCTAAAAGAAAATAGTGATTTGATTTTGGCTCAGTTTCAGCAGTATCCAGGAAGTAAAGGCGCAATCATCCTTAACTCAATCGCAGCCGTCAAACGCCTCACTCAGTTTTTTCGGGAAATATTACAGCCTTACGGATTGAAAGTTGGAGAGAATACAGGGCTATCGGGAAAAGCAGAAAAAGAGCTAAGTCTTTCTGCTGACTTGGTGATTGGTACTAGCACAATTGATGTTGGAGTTGATTTCAAAATCAATTTTTTAATTTTTGAATCATCAGATGCAGGTAACTTTATCCAACGTTTAGGACGCTTAGGAAGGCATGATGAATATGAGAAAGATGGTCAAAAAATTAAGTTTGAGAATTTCATAGCTTTTGCTCTAGTTCCTAACTTTTTGGTAGAGCGCTTGTATAAAGGGGATACTCCACCGTTAGAAGTGAATAGTATTTGCGATCGCCCCACTTTTCACAATACAATTACCGAGAATTATCGACAAATCAACGATTTTCGTGGTTATTATCGTCGTTGGGGGGCTGTGCAATCATTTTGGCTGTTTTATCAGTTGAGCGATCGCACAATTAAACAACAGTATGCCCAAAGCCGAGACAAGTTTCAAGAAGCCTGTGAACAAGTATTTGAAACAAGTCTAAAGTCTGCGGCTGGACGTGTTTCGGGATGGGCGAAAGATTGGCAAGCGCTTTCTGGTAAATCAGGAAATCCTATTGGTGAAGATGCTGCTAGTTTTCGAGGTTCAAGTCCTTTGCAATGTGGTTTATACGATTTAACGGAAGAAAACGAAGCAGATAGGTTTAAAACCTACGATTTACCTGGTATTTTGGGCAATTTAGAAATTGAAATGTGGACGGAAGCGGCATTTATACGGACGCTCAAAGAAACCGCAGAACGCACGGGACAACCCATCGCCAAAGGTAGATTTGCTCATTGTCTAGCATTTATGAAGTTGCGTTCCTACCGAGAGGAACGGCTGAACTGGAAGTTTACCTATTCTGGAAACTTGCAGCCAATTGCTGACGCTTGGAAAGTTCAGGTTTTGACTGGTGTGGAAATTTGGCAACCTGACAACTATTGGGTTGGGGAAATTAACAAACGCCTAAAAAAGGAAGGTTTGGTTTGTTATGTGATTCGCCGTCCTCTTGCTGAAGTGCGGATGCGGCTAAGGCTACCGATGAATTTTCAGATTTATGGTATCAGCGATCAGTATAGCTTTCATGATGCTACTGCGCCCTATGCGATCGCTTTTGGTCACTCTGCGCTGCTGCTGGATACGCTGGCGTACACCTTTAAAAGCAAAGGAGATGAGATATGGATTGCTTGAGGTTTCAATCCCTAATAGGGATTTTAGTGATTCAAAGTCTGAAGGCAGAGGAACGAACAGTAGTACGTTCACAGGGTATTGTTTCAATCCCTAATAGGGATTGGGAGTGTTTCAGTGCCTTAGACTTATACTATAGTGTACAGGTTTTATGCAGGGTAAAGGAGTTTCCCTGGTTAATACACTGTAAACTCTATATACTGATCGTTATTCTATGCAAAAGCAATGCAAAACCAGAATGCCGACCTCCACCTGATTCGCACGGTACTTAAACAACTTCATTATTTAGTTGACGCAATGGAAGCAGTACGACAGCAGAATGTCATTCAAGATAATCAGCTAGCTGACCTTGAGCATCGCGTCAGTTTTTTGGAGACAAATTTCGGACACCAAGTTTGCCGAAATGAGAATTTACAGAATCTCGTGGATTTTCATTACCCACCAGATTAAGACGCTGTTTGCAGCGTACACACCATAAAACAATCTACCGTCACTACATAGCTAAACGTGAACGAACAACATCTATTGGAAAGAATCACTGTCAACCCTCAAATATTTAGTGGTAAACCAATATTCGAGGTCGTCGCCTTGCGGTTGAACATATTTTAGGAATGCTTGCAACAGGAGAGACTATCGAAACCTTGCTAGAAGCTTATCCCTGGTTAGAACGCGAAGACGTGCAAGCCTGTTTAGTTTATGCGCGTCGGCTAGTTGAATCTGCAAGTTGAATCTTTTACGTTATGAGTAACCCCATTTCAAACGATTACAGAGATTTACTAATGGAAATAAAACAGCGTATTCGTTCAGCCCAGTACGAAGCACTAAAAGCAGTTAATCGGGAAATGATTAATCTCTACTGGGACATTGGACAGATGATTTTTACCCGACAGCAGGAGGCTGGTTGGGGTCAATCGGTAGTGGAACAGTTAGCAAAAGACTTACAAGCAGAGTTTCCTGGAATTAGCGGATTTTCTGCCCGTAACATTTGGAGAATGCGAGATTTTTATTTGACTTACCACTCTAAAGAAATTCTGCCACCAATGGTGGCAGAAATTGGATGGACTCACAATATAGTCATTTTAGAGAAGTGCAAAGATGACCTAGAACGAGAGTTTTATATCAGAATGACTCGCAAATTTGGTTGGACAAAAAATGTTTTGATTCACCAAATTGAAAATCAAACCTATGAAAAAACTCTGTTAAATCAGACTAACTTTGATAAAACTGTTCCCGTAGAGATTCGTAACCAATTAAAACTAGCTATCAAAGATGAATATACTTTTGATTTTTTGGAACTAGCAGATGAACACAGCGAACGACAGCTAGAACAATCAATTTTAACCAGAGTTGAACCATTTTTGCAAGAAATGGGCGGGATATTTGCTTTTATTGGTAGTCAATATCGGCTAGAAATTGATAATGAAGAATATTTTATAGATATTTTATTATATCATCGCCGCTTAAAATGTTTGGTAGCGATAGAACTGAAGATTGGTAAGTTTTTACCTGAATATGTTGGCAAGATGCAGTTTTATTTAGCTGTTTTAGATGACAAGGTAAGGCTACCTGATGAAAATCCTTCCATTGGGATTATTCTTTGCAAATCGAAACAGAGAACAATTGTTGAATATGCCTTAAAGGAATCTAATAAACCAATTGGTGTAGGAACTTATCAAGTGGTTTCAACATTGCCTCAAGAATTAAAAAATCAACTTCCGGCTCCAGAGCAAGTTGCCAAGTTGTTAGAAGGCGTGGAGTAAAAATTGGAGTTTGAAAATGTCTAATGATGATTGGTTATCAGGTGATTTTGGTTTTGATGGTGATTCTTCAGACCGCACTATCGAAACTGAAGGCGAATTATTAACACTTAAACTATTGCGTGAAGCTATTCAATCTCAAAATCCAGATGATAAGGTAATGGCAGACTTTGCCGAGTATGTCTTACCAAATCTGTTGAGTATAGCTATTGGTGTAACGGCGAAGGGTGGTAAGTTTTTTGATGAAATTGACCAACAGCGAGAAGCAGAAGGAAAAACTAAAGTTAGACGAGATAATGCTGCTGACCAATCACTGAATACTCACTTACTCAATGGATTATTCCCAGCAAATTTAATTGAGAAACGTTTAGAAAAACTTAATACCACAGTGCAGCGAGTGGTGAAAGAGCGAGAGCGCAGATTAGTAATTGCTGGATTTATTTTACATGATTTTGAAAAGTTTCCTGATGTCCCTGAAAACTGCCGCAAGCTACCGTTAACAGAACATCGTGAAATTATTGATAAAAAAGTTCACCAGTTAGGACTGGATAACTTTATAAATCCAGAAAATCCTGAAGGTTATCGAGAGTATCTAGATGATTTGTTGTGCATGGCTTATAATGCTCAACGTCGCTGGGATACTAACTGGAATTTTTCTGAATTTGGGTTGAATCCTCTTCTCAAAGACCGCACCCTTCGCAGTCTGTCTGATTTAACTTGTTTGGCTGATTCTCTCGCCTCAATTGTTAAACATCCCCAGGATGCAGAACATCCTAGACTCAAAGAAATCATCCACAGCCTTAGTGATGGACAGTTGAAATTTACCTATCACAGCATTGCTGAGAATCGGGGTGTTTTAACTAATGTCGTGAATAATGCTTTAATTCAGGCTCATACTAATCTCAATACTGATGAAGATATTTACTATGAACCTTTGTTATATCTACCAACAGGGGTAATTTACTTGGCTTCGCGCAATGCTCCAGCTATCTCGCCGGAAGATTTACCAGACCGTGTAGTTAACAGTATTAAATCGCTTTGTGCTGGACAATTACGCCTCAGACAAACAGGATTTGGTAGAGATGGCAAAGGCATGAAATATGCCGAATATTACAACTTATTTTTTGACGATATAGGCTTGATGAAAGTAGCTTTAGATGCTACATTACGTATCTTAAACCCTAATAAAGATTCTGTTGCGAAAAGCCGCAGCGAAAATCTAATTAAGTTTCAACAACAAAATGTTTTATCTGCTGATTATGAATTCAAATTTGAAGACGATATCCGTATTGACCAAATAGCAGAATTTGTTGATTTAGTTAGCCGAAAGATTTGGGAAGAGACAGTTAATCGCGTTGATTCGGCTCGGAAAAAAGATAAAAAGCTGCCAGCAGTTCCCGATTTTGATTTAACTCACAAGGTTGCAGAATTTTGGAATTTAGCAAAATGTTTGCCTCAAATTAGAGAAATTCAACGCATTAATGAAAGTCTCAAAGAAAACAAGTTAAAGGGAAATACCGGAGGAGTACCTTATGAATGGTATTATCTGGCGGCTAAATATTTAGAACATCATCCAGGAATTGAAGATGTACGCGAAGCTTGTCAGCAAGTCATTGACTATTTGACAACCTTAATTTCTCCGATAATTTCTCAGTATAAATTGCCTGATGGTTGGGATGATTTAAGGCTCTGGGTAAAACGAGTTGTGATGTTACCAGGCACGCATCAAGAGTCATCTGTTAAAACGCAAGTTGAAACATTTCTAAATGAGTTAGATAATTACAATGCTGCAAAAAAAGCAGGGCGAGGGAAACAATTAATCTGTTCAATTTCCCATTCTGCTTACACTGTTACTGAGCAAATGGAATCAGCAGTTTTATTTACGCCGCAAGTTTATACAAACAAGCAAATGTTAGGAGGTTCTAACGCTAAACGTAATATCTCCAGTATTGCAGGTGTGGAGATGATGCTGAGGCAAATATTGATGAATCAAACTCAAGTTGTAGGTAAACGATTTGAAGATGGTAAATATCGTTATCTCTACTTTTATCCTACTTATTACTTTACTCCAGAGACTAACAAGTTTTTGCAGAAAGCATACAATGGGATTGCTCAAACTCGCTTTGATACCAGCGTTCGCAATCATTTTATCAGTAAGGATTTACAGGCGGATTTGGGGCGCGATCGCTACCAAAGTGTAGATAGTTTCTTAATCGATGAAAACCTCCAGCGTGACAAGGATCGCACCTTTAAACTTTCCTATCCTGAAGACCAACCTTTAACATTTTACTTCATGGCACTCCCGCCAGGAAGAGACAGCACCGATACAGAATCTTGGGTAATGCCAACTTGGTTAGCGTTTGCTTTTCCAATGATTTTAGATGTTAAAACTGTGGTTTCAGAGTCACCAATTCCACCTTTTAATGATGGGGCTGAATTTGAGGAAAGCGTTTTCCTTGATAGTGCGCCCCATGCTTTCCGTGCTTTAGTAAGGCGCGATCGCTTTCGTCTTGACTATATCCTCGAAGGTTGGAATGAAAACGGCATCCAATACGCAGCACCTTTAAATGTACTTACTGCCGCTTACGCCATTCATTTAGATGTGAATGTGCGACAAGGTAAGTCTGGTTACGATGCCAATTGGGGAAGATTTACAGAACTGGCTAAAGATTTTGAAACCAGTCCACTGTACGTCTTTTCTTATCTCAATCGCTGGGTGCGCAACCAGGGTTCGGAAACAGCGCGAATTGAGAAAATTAGGCTTTATGCCTATCATTTTTATCCTTGTTTTGACCCTTATGTGAAATATGACACTAATATGGAGCAATTAATTGTGGGAGAAGCATCAAGCCTGAATCATCCTAAGAAATTAACAGATTTATACCGCAGATTTTACCGAGCTAATAAACGTTATAATCCTAAGTCTAATGCTGTGTTAAAACCAATTGATATTGCGGCTGAAACTATTCTCAAAGCTGAGTCAAGTGTGTTTCAGGGAGAAACATTAGTTGCAGCTGTTGCAGCAGAAGTTTTTAAACTGATGGATCGCGTTCATTCTTCTACTGCTGAAGGACGCTGGATCATGAGCAAACGAGAAGAAGAACGGCAAGCTGTTCTAGATTTTGCCAAGTATTTTGTAGTGGAGGTATTTGATAACTCATTTGCAGGCGATCGCGCTCGTTTGGCAGGCCGTCAACTCAACTTAATTAGGGATACTTGCGAATTTCTTTATCGTCTTGAAGATGACAAAGAAAATGCAGGCAAAAATGAAAAATCTGCGGAAATCGAGAACGACAATGAGTAGGGATTTACCCTTACCATTTTTGCTGGAAATGTAAACAAGTAGTGAATAATTCTTTGGAAAATAATCATGGCACTTTTAAAAACTGTTGAACAAAAATTCTTTCAAGCTGAAATTCCTTACAAACCAATGGGGAAATATGCTCATTTTTTGACCATCCGTATTACCGAATCTTATCCACTATTTCAGACAGATGCAGAACTGAATAAAGCACGGGTAAGAGCAGGAGTTAAAGACAAAACTACAATTAGCCGTTTGTCAATGTTCAAGCGCAAACAGTCTACTCCAGAGCGTTTAGTTGGTCGCGAATTGCTGCGTAACTATGGATTAATGACGGCTGAAGAATGTGAATACAACGTGAATTTTGCAATGGATAATCCTGATTGCATCATTTACGGTTTTGCTATTGGTGACTCTGGCTCTGAAAAATCGAAAGTTGTGGTAGACACGGCATTTTCAATTACAGCTTTTGATGAATCACACGAAACTTTCACCCTCAACGCTCCTTATGAAAATGGCACGATGGCTTCTAAAGGTGAAAATGGTTCTAAACCTGGTGAAGTTACCAGTCGAATTAATCAACAAGACCACATTAGACCGCAAGTGTTCTTTCCTAGTATTGTCACCTTGAAAGACCCTACTGAAGCTAGCTTCCTTTACGTTTTTAATAATATTTTGCGAACTCGTCACTATGGAGCGCAAACAACCCGTACAGGTCGCGTCAGAAATGAGTTGATTGGTGTTGTATTTGCTGACGGAGAAATTACTAGTAACCTGCGTTGGACTCAAGCAATATATGACCAAATGAAATCTAATAATACTATAAATCCTCCCGATCCACTAGATGAAGATGATGTAATTACTGCTGCTAAAAATGCTATTGAGGCGTTGATGGCTGATGAGTTTATTGTTCATACAGATTTCATTGGTGATACTTTTGTATCTTTAATTAATGAAGTCAAAACTTTAACAGGAAGTGAGAAAGGCATTCAGACAATTTTGCAAAAGGCTGATGCAGAAGCTAAAGCTTATGCCAATAAGCATATCAGCAAGAAGAAAACTGCTGCTAAAGCGGGGAAAGAGTAATGGTGTTTATTTATCGCTGTCAAATAGAACTTCATGACAGCCTCTATTACGCAACTCGTGAAATCGGGCGATTGTATGAAACAGAGCCAGTAATTCACAATTACGCTGTTTGTTATGCACTGGGTTTAGTTGATAGCCCAATCTACTTTACTACCGTTGCTGAAGAACATTCTTATCGCTATTTTTGCCCTGAACAAGTGCCAAAATATGAGGAGCATTTAACGCCACTCAATCAACAGCAAATTTATGTAACTCCGGCGCGATCGCTCAATCATTCTTCCATCCTCAACACCTGGAAGTATGCTAACAATAACTACCACGTTGAAATGGAGAAAACACAGAAAAATATCCCTAGTTTTGGCAGAGCAAAAGAAATAGCACCAGAAAGCCGATTTGAGTTTTTTGTCATTTCGCAAAAAGAACTCAAACTACCAAAGTGGATTCGCTTGGGTAAATGGATGAGCAAGGCTGAAGTTACGGTTGAACCATTACCGAAACATAAAATTTATGAAGGTATATTCACTTGTACACATCCATTAAATCCTTTAGATGTTATGTTCACTAATCAAGTGATTAGCTATGATGTTGTGAATATGCCTCCAGTTAGCTTAATTCAGAATGTCCAAATGCGAGGGCAATACTATCAATTTGATGGCATTCAAAACTTAAAAATTCCAGTTCAAATAGAATATCGCTTTCGGAGTTAACTACTTTCCAAAGCCTTTACTACGGCTTTTATTTTTTCGAGGCTCTATCGTCATTAACTCGGCTTTAAAACCTCTATAATTTTGCAACATTAACTTACGTATTCGCTGGCGTTGGTAAATCTGCACTTCAGCAGCTAGAAGATGATTAGGATCAATCTTTAGATGAGTAATAGAAGAAACATATTTTTCTTCACTTTCGGGATTATTTGGCTCTTTTAGTCCGCACATAATCCCGCCTTCATCTCCTGAATAGCCAACGAAATCAATTTCAAATTCTCTGTTTGGATCGGCGTTTACCCCTTTTTGCTTTAATGTCTTCAAAAACTGTTTGCCGGCTCGTGCTTTAATGGGTAAGTTCTCTTTGAGTTTTTCAGTTAGCGCCTTGGCTGCATTGTAATCATCAATTCTCATTGGTCTTTCTTGCTATGTAGTTTTTCTTACTTAAAAGAATACTACTATCATCACTCGACAGTCTTTAAAATTTTAGATACCACATTCAGCGATCGCTCCTCTATCCCTCGTGAAACACTATCAACAACAAACCAACGCCTTCCCCAGCGATTACCTAAACAACTTGTGGGGAGAAATCCAAGCTTGTCCTTACTTTGCTATCAACAACCTCAACCGCGATTTTGTCGCCACCAAAGGATTTTCTGTAGTATTTCAGCGTTCTGGATTAGCAAAAGTAGAACAGCAGTTTCCCTACTTCAAGCCTTACCTAGATTTGGCTCTCCAACCAAGTTGTAATGCTTTTTACCTCAATCCTTTACAACTCAAAGAAGGCTCCCGCGTCGATCCGCATATTGATCGCTCCTTGCGTTCATACTCCAAAACCATTGAACCGCCTGCGGTTGTGAGCGTTCTCTATGTGCGCGTACCTGCGGATATGGAAGGAGGAGAACTGGTATTGCGATCGCACAAACGCCAACTTGGGCAAATTAAGCCCCAATTCAATACTTTGGTTTATTTTCAAGGTGATTTAACTCATTCGGTTAACGCTGTCAAAACCCCAGGAAATCGCTTAAGTCTCGTTTGCGAACAGTATAGTTTGAGTGATGCTGAACTCCAGGAAATTCCTGAGTTTACTGTAGAGTCAAGAATCACTCAGTCTACAACCAAAAAAAGAAAGTATGCCTCATAGTTTAGTGTTGAATTTGCTACCTCAATCGCCCATTCCACCACAGTATCTCACAGGTAGACATCTCCACGCCCTATTTTTAACCCTTGTTAGTTCTGTAGATAAAGAATTAGGCGATCGCTTGCACGATTCCACCGCAGATAAAGCTTTTACCCTCTCTCCCTTACAAATTAATTCCTTCCTTTTGAAGGGGGTTAAGGCGGGATCTAAATTGCAATACTCACATCAACAAACCATTCCCGCCGGAACACCTTGTTGGTGGCGCATCTCTTTATTAGATGACACTCTATTTGGCAAACTTACTCAACTTTGGCTAAATCTTAATCCCAATCGCCCTTGGCATCTTGGCCCGGCTGACTTGTATATTACCAGCATTCAAGGCACACCCCAATCTAGTCAACCTTGGGCAAATGCTAGTACTTATGCTCAATTATACGAAGAAGCTAGCGATGTCTGCGACGGGCTACGCCTACGCAATTCTTCCATAAACCTTACCTTTTCCACGCCTACCGCCTTCCGTCAAGGACAGTATGATACTACCCTTCCTACCAGAGAATCTGTTTTCAATTCCCTACTTTCACGGTGGAATAAATACAGTGGCATAGAATTTTCTCAGATTGCGATCGAGTCAATATTTCCCTCATTTGTCAATATTCACACAGAAATATTAGCTGACTCCCGCAGCAAATTTATTGGCATTATTGGCGAAGTTACCTATAAGATTTTGGGAGAAATTAAACCCATACAAATTAAGCAACTTAATGCTTTAGCTGATTTTGCTTTGTATGCAGGAGTTGGTCGCAAAACAACTATGGGGATGGGAATGGCGCGACGGCTGTATTCTCCCTAATTTCAATAATCATTTAAAAACAATCTAACTTATGAATCAAACTGAATATATTTCCATTGCGGCATTGAATCAATATGCTTATTGTCCGCATCGCTGTTGGAGGATGTTTTGTGCAGGGGAATTTACCGATAATCAATACACAATTGAAGGTACAACTTTGCACGATCGCGTCCACACCACAAGCGATATCCAGCGAGGAGAAACTTGGCAAATTAGAGCAATTTGGCTGAAGTCTGAGCAATACAAACTCATCGGTAAATCTGATTTGATTGAAGCCGAATCTGGTCAAGTTTACCCAGTGGAATACAAACGAGGACGCAAAGGCGAATGGGATAACGATGAGTTGCAAGTTTGTGCCCAAGCCTTATGTTTAGAAGAGATGACAGGAGAACTAGTTAACACTGGATATATCTATTATGCCCACTCCCATCAACGGCAATTAGTAGAGATTAATGCAGAGTTACGACAAAGTGCGATCGCAACTATTCAATCTGTCACAAATCTCCTAGAAACAGGAGCAATGCCAAAACCAGTTTACAGCAAACGCTGCCAAGGATGCAGTCTTTATTCGCAATGTTTGCCCAAAGCAACCGATAAAGTCAAAAGTTACCAAGAAGCTAATTAAATTATACCCTAATCCAGTTTTGTTAAAAATTTCTCTCTCCTCTCTGCGTCCTCTGCGTCTTGGCGGTTCGTTAAAACAATTAACCTGCGAATTGTATTCACCCAATCTGCAATTATTACTAGGAAAAATCAACAATGGGAACACTTTATGTAACACAAACCGATGCTTTTATCGGTAAAGTTGACGAACGTCTCACTGTCAAAGCTGAACAAAAAACAATTTTGGATATCCCTTTAATTAAAATAGAGGGAATTGTAGTACTAGGACGGGCTACTATTTCTCCCGCCGTTGTTAATGAACTTTTAGAACGTCACATTTGTTTAACATTTCTCACACAAAATGGACGATATTTAGGACGTTTAGAACCAGAAGCTACTAAAAATATCTTTGTTCGTAAAGCCCAATGGCAAGCTGTGGGAGAATCAGAACCAGCAATACATTTAGTTAGAGGATTTGTCCGGGGTAAATTGAAAAATTACCGCCATAGCTTACTTCGCACTCAGCGAGAACATCCTGATACTGACCTGAATAATAACATCACTCGATTGGAAAATGCGATCGCACCAATCGAAAAAACTAACAGTATTGATTCCCTCAGAGGTTTAGAAGGTGCTGGTAGTGCAGCCTATTTCGGTTCCTTTCAACAGCTAATCAAAACCTCAGAATTTCAATTTGAAGCCAGACGCCGCCGCCCACCAACCGATCCAGTTAATGCGTTATTGAGTTTTGGGTATTCATTGCTACGTCATGATGTGCAAAGTGCTTTAAATATTGTCGGCTTCGATCCCTATCTAGGATACTTACACGTCGAGCGTTATGGTAGACCTTCCCTAGCCTTGGATTTGATGGAAGAATTTCGTCCTTTAATAGTGGATGCTGTAGTTTTGTCGCTGATTAACAAGCGATCGCTAACCCTAACTGACTTTACCACCGAACCACTCAGTGGTGCCGTAAATTTAACCAAAGAAGGACTGCACACATTTCTTCGCGCCTACCAACAAAAGAAACTATCGAGTTTCAAACATCCAGTTTTGGGAAACAAATGCACCTACCAAGAAGCCTTTGAAATTCAAGCGAGGTTACTGGCTAAATACCTCATGAACGAAATCGATAAATATCCCCCTTTAATTCTCAAATAACTCCCCCACTCCCATGTATATTGTTGTCAGCTACGACATTCCAGAAGATAAGCGTCGTACTAAAATCCATTCGATTCTTAAGTCTTATGGACAATGGATGCAACTGAGTGTGTTTGAGTGCAATATCACTCCCACTCAGTATGCTAAACTGCGATCGCGTTTATCTAAATTGATTAAACCCGGCACTGATAGTGTGCGCTTTTATTTTCTCTGTGGCTGTTGTCAGCGAAAAGTCGAACGCATTGGCGGAGAACAGCCACGAGACGAAACAATTTTCTTTGCTGAGTCTCCTTCTAGCTAAGTTCCCATATCTCAAATGCGCGGAAGGGTAGGTGTACAAATTCCACAGCACCAAAAAATGCTTCTATCCCAACTTCAGTAAGGCTTTCAACCTATTGGTCGCCTAATCCTCATCCGCGCAATCTCTGAAATGCTTATCAAAATACGATTTCAGCCTTTAAATTTTCCTGGCGCTCTTTCCAAACAAATTCTCTAATGCTATGATTGCCCTTAAATCGCGCAACCGCACCTTGAAAACTAAATATAGCTTAGGTTTTAGGCTCCCGCTATTGCAATTCATTAAAATCCCTATTAGGGATTGAAACTTGACAATACCAAAGGGATTTGATGGCGCAAAGGCAATGATTGCAATTCATTAAAATCCCTATTAGGGATTGAAACGGAATATTTAAATCGTGATCGACACCAGAACTAATATTGCAATTCATTAAAATCCCTATTAGGGATTGAAACGTTCCAATCACGGGATATGTACATATTCTTGGGATTAATTGCAATTCATTAAAATCCCTATTAGGGATTGAAACGGGTACTGGGGGTGGAATTGGGGGCGGTTTATCTTATTGCAATTCATTAAAATCCCTATTAGGGATTGAAACAGGGTCAGAGTTAGGCACTGGTGTCCCTGGGGGATTGCAATTCATTAAAATCCCTATTAGGGATTGAAACAGAAGAAAATATACTTTGATAAGGGGTATCAATGTATTGCAATTCATTAAAATCCCTATTAGGGATTGAAACATCACTCCATTTATAATAGATACGTTATTGCCAGAAAATTGCAATTCATTAAAATCCCTATTAGGGATTGAAACAAAAGACAAGGATAAACCGCCCCCACTACCTCCCCATTGCAATTCATTAAAATCCCTATTAGGGATTGAAACTTGCGGTGGTGGATAGCTTGGTGGTTCTACTGGAGTAATTGCAATTCATTAAAATCCCTATTAGGGATTGAAACGATTGAAATTCCCATTGCACTGACACCTTGTAACTTGAATTGCAATTCATTAAAATCCCTATTAGGGATTGAAACATTATCGAATAAATCAATAAACACAAAGTAATCAATTGCAATTCATTAAAATCCCTATTAGGGATTGAAACGTAATCTACTTACACTATTGCGTGAGTGCTATGAAATACAAAATTGCAATTCATTAAAATCCCTATTAGGGATTGAAACGCAAATACTCAGTGTATTGTGGTGAGTATTGCCCCATATTGCAATTCATTAAAATCCCTATTAGGGATTGAAACAGCAAAAGAGATTTTAGGCTTAAAGAGGAAAGCCCAGCATATTGCAATTCATTAAAATCCCTATTAGGGATTGAAACCTGATTTTGAAGGTAATGATTGCTGGCGAGTATCGATTGCAATTCATTAAAATCCCTATTAGGGATTGAAACTTGATCATTATAAGCAAAAACGCTTTTATTGTTTGCTATTGCAATTCATTAAAATCCCTATTAGGGATTGAAACGATTATTAATTTGAGAAAGGGCTCTAGCTCTAAAGTTACTAATTGCAATTCATTAAAATCCCTATTAGGGATTGAAACCAAAGATATTGTTTCTAAATATCAAGCAATTCTCGATGAATTGCAATTCATTAAAATCCCTATTAGGGATTGAAACAATTAGCGACATAATTCCCCCACAAGCAATAATGGATTGCAATTCATTAAAATCCCTATTAGGGATTGAAACAGCTACTTCACGCAAGCCATTCATGCCACGTTTTTGGATTGCAATTCATTAAAATCCCTATTAGGGATTGAAACGTACTCACTATCACTAAGTCCGTAAGGCATTTCATTCCATTGCAATTCATTAAAATCCCTATTAGGGATTGAAACCCACTACTAGTAGAAGATACATAGGTAGGAGTTAAAATTGCAATTCATTAAAATCCCTATTAGGGATTGAAACATTCTACTAGAGGCTGTCCCTCCTTTATTATAGGCAGATTGCAATTCATTAAAATCCCTATTAGGGATTGAAACCTTTTAACTTACCCTGTGCTGTTTTAACCTCCGGGCACCCATATTGCAATTCATTAAAATCCCTATTAGGGATTGAAACAATCCCATTGAACTAGAATCTAAGGTGACTACAGTATATTGCAATTCATTAAAATCCCTATTAGGGATTGAAACAAGGATAACTAATTTAGATGACCTTTCAAAACTTTATTGCAATTCATTAAAATCCCTATTAGGGATTGAAACGTATTTTCTAGGAGTACCAAAGCATTTTGACGCTCCTATTGCAATTCATTAAAATCCCTATTAGGGATTGAAACCCCAGAATAGAAACACTTTGCCCGGATATTAGCAATTGCAATTCATTAAAATCCCTATTAGGGATTGAAACCAATCTACACAAAATACAACAGAGCAATCATGGCCCAATTGCAATTCATTAAAATCCCTATTAGGGATTGAAACAAATAATTATCAGTACACTTAATCGCTCGAACAAAATTACAATTCATTAAAATCCCTATTAGGGATTGAAACTGATTATGGGCTGGTTTTCAAAGAAAAGTGATAATATTGCAATTCATTAAAATCCCTATTAGGGATTGAAACTGGAAGGAGAGTGAATACAGAACGAAATCAGAGCCGAATTGCAATTCATTAAAATCCCTATTAGGGATTGAAACTAAGCAGTTAATACCTACACTGCCTGATAAGTTTAAATTGCAATTCATTAAAATCCCTATTAGGGATTGAAACTTGAAAAGGCTTAATGATATGAAAGTTAAGCCTGATTGCAATTCATTAAAATCCCTATTAGGGATTGAAACAAAAGCCTGGGGTGAACTTGGAGAGCCTTCCATTGCATTGCAATTCATTAAAATCCCTATTAGGGATTGAAACTAAGAATGGGGCAACCGTGCTGCAAACATTAGACATTGCAATTCATTAAAATCCCTATTAGGGATTGAAACAAATGGCTTAGGGCTAGATAACAGTACAGATATTGTTGATAGCATTGCAATTCATTAAAATCCCTATTAGGGATTGAAACAGTACAAGCTTCTCCCTGCAATACTTGCCCTTTTGATTGCAATTCATTAAAATCCCTATTAGGGATTGAAACTTGCGACTACCACAAGCTTGGCATCTCTTTCCATCTATTGCAATTCATTAAAATCCCTATTAGGGATTGAAACAGTATTCGGAACAACAGATAACTGATTAGAGGCTTCATTGCAATTCATTAAAATCCCTATTAGGGATTGAAACAAGCCTACAATATGATTCAAGAGACTCACAGTGAATTGCAATTCATTAAAATCCCTATTAGGGATTGAAACATGATGGTGGTATATTAGATTTACAAAGTTACAAGCCATTGCAATTCATTAAAATCCCTATTAGGGATTGAAACAGGAAAAGCAAGAGCAAATGGGGAGAGAACGAATGGATTGCAATTCATTAAAATCCCTATTAGGGATTGAAACCCGTAACTGGTGGTGGCGGTGGCGGTGGCGGAACTCATTGCAATTCATTAAAATCCCTATTAGGGATTGAAACAAGTTCACTAGATACGATGGTAGTAGGTTTGTTACGAATTGCAATTCATTAAAATCCCTATTAGGGATTGAAACATTTGAATTCAAGACAGAATCGAGAGTTATTAAATTGCAATTCATTAAAATCCCTATTAGGGATTGAAACAAAAATCTACGATTATCCCCGAAAGGACTGATGGATTGCAATTCATTAAAATCCCTATTAGGGATTGAAACTGCAATGTCTTGCAGACATGCCGAGGGGGTCGCATTGCAATTCATTAAAATCCCTATTAGGGATTGAAACAGAGTTAACGCTGGCAATACTAGCGATATCTACCATTGCAATTCATTAAAATCCCTATTAGGGATTGAAACTTGGCATATCACCAGTTTATCCACTACAGGTAGCGATGCCTATTGCAATTCATTAAAATCCCTATTAGGGATTGAAACTCAGTCGATTTATGTCCGGTAATCCTTGATAAAAATTGCAATTCATCAAAATCCCTATTAGGGATTAAAAGCATATTGTCACGTACCCAAAAATCTTTAGTCTACTTCAGTAGACTTTAGCTATTAGCCTTGAACTTTAGTTCCAGGCGGGTGAGTCAGCTAACAGTTAAACTACTTTTAGCTTAAGTTGACACTTATGGGCAATGCAGGGCAAACGCATCATGTCAACAAAACCCTTTCATTATCAATAAGCTTCAAAATAGTCGCATTAATTGCTGCTTATTGACAGAGAGTTAGGCGATCGCTTTGGGTTTAAAAAACAAATCAAACGAGAAACGCTGATTTTTCGTTGGTTTTTAAGATTGGTCGTGATCAAGAGTAATTTAGATGCGTTTGCCCTGATGGGCAATGCCATTGCCCAATACCTAATACCCCCATTCAAAATTCCACAATTACCGGCGTATGGTCGCTAGGTTGCGCTAATTTCCTGGGCGCGACATCAATGATGCAACTTGTAGCACGCTCATACAGAATAGGTGTGAGATAGTGATGGTCAATCCGCCAACCTAAGTTGCGACGGAAGGCGGCGGCGCGATAATCCCACCAGCTATAATTTCCGCCTTCTGTGGTGAATTTACGAAAAGCATCAGCAAACCCCAATTTTAGAATATCCCGTAAGGCTTGGCGCTCTGCTTCTGTTGCCATAATATGATTTTCTGTACTCACTTGCTCGTGAATATCCTTATCTTCTAGGGCGATGTTAAAATCACCGCACACACAAATTGCAGGTTCTGACAACACCAACAATCGTAAATACTCGTGTAGTGCTGTTAACCAGCGCATTTTGTATTCATATTTTTCAGTTCCGACTGCTGCACCATTGGGAACATATAAGTTAACAATCCGAATACCATCAATTACACCTGTAATCACCCGCTTTTGCTCATCCCATTCGTGGTGTAAATCTGGCAAAACCGCCCTAAACCCTCTACTTACGTCTACGAGTGGCTGGCGACTAATTATGGCTACGCCGTTATAAGATTTTTGTCCTGATACATAAAGGTTATAGCCTAACTGCTCAAAAGGCGATCGCGGAAACTCGGCATCCACAACTTTGGTTTCTTGTAAGCAGAGAACATCAACAGGATTGGCAGTTAACCAATCGATAACCTGGTCTAGACGAGTGCGAATTGAGTTGACATTCCAAGTAGCGATTTTCATTAGTTATCAGAATTTTTTGTAAATTAATAATTACAAATTATGTAATTATTGTACAGTTACTTAATATTTATAATTTCTGTTCCATTTACCAATTACATTTAAACCAAGCTTTAATGGCTTGATCCCATTGGATATTTTAGTAGTTTTAGCTACAAAATATTCCTTTTTGTAAGTTCTACTACAAAATATTCTACCTCGTTATGATCCCCAAGGCAGATGCAACAAGTGATTGATTTACTCTAAGTTAGAAAGATAGCTCAGAGTTGAGTTTAGCCGATAGTCCATTAGATTTGTCGGTAAAAAATTTCCAGTACGATTAACCATTACTGCGCTTTTCGTAGCTTGTTAGGTTAATTTAAATGTCAAAAGAGTAAGTACAAATACTCTCTCCTCATACAATAATGATGCAACTCATTATATTGAGGAGAATTTGATAGACTGAACCAAAAAAACTTATGAAAATCGCTCAAGTTGCCCCCTTATGGGAAAGGGTTCCCCCTCCTAATTATGGAGGAATAGAACTGGTAGTGAGTCGCTTGACTGATGAACTTGTTCGTCGCGGTCATGAGGTAACCTTATTTGCCTCTGGCGATTCTCAAACTTTGGCTTATTTAGAAGCAGTTTATCCACAGGCATTGCGCTTAGATCCAAATATCAAAGAGTATGCAGTGTACGAAATGCTAGAACTAAGCCAAGTTTACCAGAGTGCTGCCCAATTCGATATTATCCATTCCCATGTAGGGATTTCGGCATTACCTTTAGCGAGTTTGATAACAGCAACTTCTACTGTGCATACCCTGCACAATCATTTTACAAGGGATAACCGCCACCTATTTAACTACCACAAAAAGCAACCTTATGTCAGCATTAGTAACTCGCAGCGTCAAATCGATCTCAATTATATTGACACAATTTATAACGGAATTGAGCTAGCAGATTATCCATTTGTAGCCCAACCTTCAGAACCGCCGTATTTGGCATTTTTAGGTCGTTTTTCGCCAGAGAAAGGGCCACAACATGCGATCGCTATTGCTAAACAGAGTGGTTTACGCTTGAAGATGGCAGGAAAGGTTGATGTTCAAGACTCTAAGTTTTTTGAACAAGAGATTGCCCCCCTCATAGATAGTCAGCAAATTGAATATTTAGGCGAAATCAACCATGCCGAAAAGACTGAACTTCTGGGCAATGCTGCCATAACTCTTTTCCCGATTAGTTGGCAAGAACCTTTTGGGTTAGTAATGATTGAATCAATGGCAACTGGTACACCAGTAATTGCCATGAATTTCGGCTCTGTACCTGAAGTAATTGCCCACGGTAAAACAGGTTTTATCTGCAAAAACTATGCAGAAATGGCGGCAATGATTCCATTAGCTTTGGAACTCAATCGTCAAACCTGTAGAAAACACGTAGAAAACAACTTTAGTGTTAGCCAAATGGTTAACGGATATGAAGCTGTTTACAGACAAATTATTAAAGACCGCATAGAATCGAATGGCTGCATTTGTGCAGGTAACATTCAGTTTTAATCAACTGTTTTTTTTATCCAACTTAAACAATAATTTTTTTTTAGGAGGACATTGGTATGAGTACGAGAGCCAACACCTGCCCATGCTGCGGTGGTTCCCTCCTGCGCCATGTACGACATGGTGAACTATATTGGTTTTGCCTGTCGTGCCGACAAGAAGTACCGCTATTAACTGCTACTCGTTTGCCTAATGTGGAAACCCGGAATACCGGAGTAGTTCCACAGCCTGCGGTAAATTCTTAGTTTGACGGCATTTTAGATTAATAAAAGCCTACTAGAAATCAAAACTAATTTACTTTAAACCTATCAACTAGTGGTTTTTCTCATTAGTTACAAGGAGTAAACAAGTTCGTAGTAAAGACTTTAGTCCTGGATTTTTAAGCACTGAAGTGCTTACTATAAACTCATTAAAATTAATGAGACAGACCATTAGCTTCAACTGATAAAATCGGATGGAGCTAATTAATAGGTTTAAAGCTTTGTTAGCAGCATTACTTTATGGGCAAGAAAATTTCCGCTTAGAGCAAGTTCCTGACCCCACTCCGGCGGCTGGCGAAGTTGTAATTCAAGTGGAGGCAGCAACAACTTGTGGTACAGATTTAAAAGTCTGGCGGCGTGGTGGTCATGCCAAAATGCTGATACCACCAACGCTGTTTGGTCATGAAGGGGCTGGACGAATTGTTGCTTTGGGTGCAGGGGTTAGAAATTGGCAAGTAGGCGATCGCATCGTCGCTAATAATTCCGCCCCATGCATGAAATGCTTTTTTTGTCAACGTCAAGAGTATTCATTATGTCCGAATTTGACATGGAATAATGGGACTTTTGCGGAATACTTGAAAATTCCTGCACCGATAGTGCAGCATAATTTATTGCAAATTCCCGATGAGTTGCCGTGGGAATTGGCAGCCATGACGGAACCCTTAGCTTGTGTGTTGCATGGTATCGCCCGTTCTAACGTCAAAGCCAAAGATAAAGTGGTCGTTTTAGGGGATGGAGCGATCGGATTGATGTTTGTGGCAGCGTTGAGTGAGAAAGCTGAGGTGTTGCTGTGGGGAGGTAATCACCACAGGCTAGAAATTGGTCAAAAATTGGGTGCAGCCCAGACTTTTAACTATCATCAAATTCCAGAAATTCCCAGTGTGGTGAAAGAACTTACCCAAGGATGGGGCGCAGATGTAGTGATTGAAGCAACAGGTGTACCAAGTGTTTGGGAAACTGCGATCGCCTGCGCCCGTCCTGGTGCAACAGTCAACTTATTCGGTGGATGTCCACGGGATACCAGCATTACTGTCAACACAGAACAGCTACACTACAGCGAACTGACCATCAAAGGCGTGTTTCATAATACACCAAAGTATGTGCAGGAGGCGCTGGCACTGATCGCTAGTCGCAAAATTCGCTTTGAGTTACTTATTAGTGAACAGCGGCCATTAAAAGATTTAGAACAGGTGTTTTGTGAGATGAAGGCGCGTCAGGTAATTAAAGTAGCGATGATTCCTTAGATCGTGTTAGTTACAGTGTGAGGAAGAAGACAAGATGTTATTTATGGTGGTCGAGCGATTTAAGGATGGCAAGGCTAAAGAGATATACCGCCGATTTCAAGAGAAAGGGCGCATGATGCCTGAAGGTTTGAAGTATTTAGATAGCTGGGTTGAGGTCAATTTTGATCGTTGCTTTCAACTGATGGAATGTGACGATATACGTTTATTTCAGGAGTGGATATTCCACTGGCAGGATCTTGTTGAATTCGAGATAATTCCTATCCTTCCGTCGAAAGAGACAGCAGAGGTAGTTACTAATACCATTTCTTTGTGAGGCTGCGCCAAACCCTTTTAACTTCTTTCTTTGTGTCCTACCCTGCGGGACGATCAGGTAAATTAAGCTTGTCAGACCAATTGTTGATGACGTTGGAAAGAAGAGAGAGAGTACCGTACCTACTTCCAAACAAGCAAATGCTGTCGCCCAACAAGCAAATGCGAGCGCTCAACAAG
>NZ_JAVRBS010000020.1:44942-141946 GCF_034531155.1 Nostoc sp. ChiVER01
CAAATGTGATCGCCCAACAAGCAAATGTGATCGCCCAACAAGCAAATGTGATCGCCCAACAAGCAAATGTGATCGCTCAACAAGCAAATGTGATCGCTCAACAAGCAAATGTGATCGCTCAACCTGACTTTTCACGGGATGTGGAAAAGGGGATAGACTTTTGCAAGAGGTCTAATATTTAATAACCAATGCCCCATACGCACTTGCCCTGAGCGAAGCCGTTCGCGTAGCGTCTCGCAGAGAAGGGATGCCCAATGCCCTACATTTACAGACGATTAATTTCTTTTGTAACTAACTTCCAGCCTTCAGCTTCGTCAATTAGCTTCATTGACTCTAGTTCGAGATTGTTGAAAGCAGATGCATGAAGGAGAAAGTAAGGTTGCCCGTTGTAGTGCCAATAATATTCGAGTTCGCCAACAGAAGCGGGAATGATGGTGCGATCGCTATAAAAATCCAACGAGGGACGATGATAAGGAAAAGATGTGTAAATTTTCCTCGTAGCTGGATTTGCCCGCACGATCATGGCGGCGACTGGTTTAACTGGATAAGCTTCAGATAATTCCCAAACCCAATAGTTAGATTTCATTAACAGTAGCAACGAAATATAACTTCCCCAAAACAAAATCTTCAGAAATTGCCCATCACCTCGTTCGGCCAAAATAGCTGCTAAAGTCATAGTTAAAGCTACTGCGGCAAAAATCAGTTGTAAGTCTGTTTTCGGTGTTGTACCCCAACTGAAATAAATACTACCAGCAGAAGCGGCTACAGCAAGTATCGCCAAACCAGCAACCCAAGCACGGGGATAAGATGAGAGTAAAGGCGAATTTTCTGTATCTGATAATTGGATACCAAAAGCTAAAGCTAAACTAGGATAAATTGGGAATAAATACCAGGGAACTTTGGTAATCATGAAAGAAATTACCAACAGATAAACCCCACTCCACGCCATTACTAGTTTTGCCCAACTAAGGTTGCGATTTTCCCAAGTTAAGCGGATAGTTTGCGGTAAGAATAATAGCCACGGCCATGTGTATTTGAGAAGTTCAATAACGTAGTACCAAGGTAGTTCAGGATTAGTTTCTACAAATGAGCCAATTCGGCCTGGTGATGGGTTTACAAGGCCAACTTGGGCGAAAGTGTAACCATAGTGAATTAATTGGGCACTATACCAAGTAGCTACAGGCAGAATACCAATTACGATTGCTATCCACAGATAGTAACAAGTGAGCAGTCGTGGCGTATCCCAAAACAAAAATATGATCGCGATCGCACCTAGTAATACGCCTAATAATCCTTGAGTAAGGCAAATTAGCCCAAAACTAATCCCAACACCAAGGCAATAGCGTAAATCTCGGCGCGATCGCAACACGCACAACATCATCACCATCAAAAAACTTACCATCGCCCCATCCAACATTGCCAACCGCCCATGACGCACCACCGGTAGCATTGTTAAATAAATCAACGCGCTATAAATAGCAGCCCAACGTTGGCGAAATATCTCACGAGCAATGCAATACAGTAAAGGTACAGATGTCGCTGTTAAAATTGCTCCAGGCAGGCGCGTTGTCAACTCATTTTCGCCTCCTAAAGAATAAGCCCAAGCAATTAGCAAATGCATCAAAGGCGGTTTGTTATGATATGGTTCACCTCCTAACGTTGGGTAAAGCCAACGCATTGATCCTGCTGGAGCATGCCAAATTTCACGAGCAACCTGTGCCACAGTCCCTTCATCCCAATCTCGCAACGGCAATCCTCCCAGATTGATGCTAAACAGTAACACTGCTGCCAATAGCAATATTATTAGCCATACCCAATCAATCCATTTGCCAACCGTGCGATGCTGTTTTTCTAGAGGACTCCAAATAAAGCTTCCTTCTTGCATATTCTATGTTAATCATTTTACTTTCTGGTTTGATTACATAGAGACATCTAGCGAATCTCCAATGTTGTCACCCAGTAACAACGTATTTATTAACAATTGCTAGTTTCCAAGATTAACTCAAGTTTCTCTAATTAGCCCTATTTTTTGAAAAATTTATATTGGTTACTTAAATAACATTTTAGCTAACAAATGATAAAAATAATACAATCAATAAATTATTTTTTACCTTTTTAACAGTCCGTAAATTAACTTGTATTTATTTGAATGTAACACTTAATTTAATTTTTATATACCTAAATTTTATCTAATTAAATTTTAATTCAGTTTAGTTAACGTTAAAACTACAAGCGTTTTTAATTAAACAATTTTCATAATTTTAAATTTAGTTAAGTAATGATGTAATTAAATTATCTATGTTATAAAATCTTATCAAAATATTTTTTAAAAGAATAAACTTCGATAAAATTATGGGAGTCTGTGAATGAATTTACCTGTAGTTGTGGATATTGCTATTGGTTTAGTTGTGATTTACTTGATTTTGAGCCTGATAGCTTCTGAAATTCAAGAGCTAATTTCTACATGTTTACAATGGAGAGCTAAACATTTAAAAAAATCAATTGAATTACTTTTAGCAGGTGGTAGCGAAACTGAAGACTCAGATATTACTAAAGCAGAAAACTTGGTAGATAAACTTTTTAATGATCCTTTAATTAATACCTTGAATCAACAAGCCAAGGGAAAAATGGAAACGCAGCTTCGGGGAATTAGCAAAAGTATCGATACAAACGGACTAGAAGAAAAACAAAGCGGCCCTTCATATCTTCCTTCAGAAACATTTGCAATTACTTTATTAGATGCCTTAAAAATTCCCCAGCTACTTAATCATGTTAAACATCCTAGTGAAGATGATAAAACTAATTTATCTATAATATTAGCATTATACAAAGAACTTAAAATAGGTGTTAATAATCAAGATAGTGAAGAATACAAAAAAATTAAAGCAATTTATGGAGATATTGATCAAAAGTTTATAGATTTTGTTAATAAAGATTTGCCGGATGATGTACCTGATAATTTAATTAAGAGTCTTAGCGTGCTTGCTCAACGGAGTAGAATAAAGATTAACGACCTCACCGAAGAGATGAATCAGTTTCAAAATGAAGTGGAAACATGGTTTGATCGCTCTATGGATCGAGCTAGTGGCGTTTATAAGCGCAATGCAAAAGGAGTTGCAATTCTAATTGGGATATCAGTTGCCATATTCACCAATACTGATACATTTCACCTAGTTAGTAGATTGTCCCAGGATTCGGCTATTCGCTCTACTATTACTCAAAGTGCAAGTCAACGAGCCGATTTTATCAATGATCCAGAAGCCAGAAGGCAAATTGAGAAACTTTTAGGAGATGCTTCTGTTCCCATTGGATGGCAGAATATCAATAAGCAGTTTGAGTTATTAGATGTTGAACACTCGAACAGCGAAAAGGTTGTCTTAATTAGAATTTGGCAGGGTTGGAAATTAATTTGCGGTTGGATTGTGAGTGGTTTAGCTATTGCGATGGGTGCGCCTTTTTGGTTTGATATCCTGAATAAACTTGTCAATGTGCGAAATGCAGGGCCAAAACCTGTTGCGTATACTAAGGATCGACCATCTCAGAAATAACGTTTCAATTAAAAAATAAAAATAACTTGGAGTTTTAATTCTTTATTCTCAACAGTAATGTTAATTTGCCTGATAAACTCTCGAAAGTAAAATCGTCGTTCTGTTTCCGATAAATCTAACCAAAATTGTGGTATAGAAACAGCTTGAGCAACAGAACGCAAGTTAACTGGGGGAAGAGTCGCTAACTTTGCTTCGAGTGCAGAAATTTCTGTGCGGAGTTTGTAAGCCCTTAACTTTGCTGTTTCAACATCTAAAATTCCAGTTTCAATTAAAGCGGGTAACTGAGCAAGTATTTCTTGCTGACGAGCGATCGCTTGTCCTAAACTATTCTTGATTGCATCCAACTGAGGAAAATTCATCCCCGCGACGGCTAAGGGTAAATCACGGCAAACGGTTTCAATTGTATGTTCTAAAACCTCTTGGTAGGGAATAGCCTTACACTTGGGGTGTTGAGGACAGCTAGTAGAACGTAAATAAAGATACTCCTTATCTTGGTTGCGTTGGGTAACACGAGTAACTGTTAGATGTGACTGACACTCAGCACAGACAACCAACCCAGCTAAAGAACGCCTAGCACTAGCAGTTCGGGGTGGTAAACGGCTGTTACGGCGTAAAAGTCGGTCAACTTGGGCAGCTTCTTCCTTAGAAATTATTGGAATATGGGTGTTAGAGATAATTTCACCATTTTGGTAAGCTGTATTGCCGCGATAAACTGGATTAGTCAGCCAGCGCCTTCCTGTGGTGACAGAGATTTTTTTGCCGTATTTTTTCGCCAAATAACGAACTGAACCGCGCAGCGAACCATAGAGTAAAAAGTGTTCAAAAAAATCTTTGACTACTGGTGAAGTACTACGATCAATAGTATATTGTCCTTTACCTCTGCGATAGCCGTAGGGAACTTTGCCCGGTGGCGGTGCAACCTCAAGACGATTACGGGCATGTCCTTGACGGATGCGACGGCTACGTTGCTGACGTTGGATTGCGTGTAGCAAATTCAGCAAGTCAGCGCCCAGAGGGTAATTTTCGGAAGTGTAGGGTTGTTCTGTGGCAATTATTGCTACTCCTATTACTTCGAGTTTATGTAAGCGATCGCTAATTTCCTCTACAGTATCCCCTAATTCTTCCAACCGACGAATCAACAGATAATCTGCTGGTTCAGTTTCGCAATCAGTAAATAATTGTTGTAATTGCGACCGCGTAGCCTGTGCAGAAGACTCTGGCTTACCCAAATCTTCATAAACCCGATCCACTTCCCATCCCCAATCACCCTGATCGGGAGCAGATTCTAGTAGCGGATTGGTGTAAGAGTAAGCAATTATTTTCATTAGTCATTAGTCATGAGTCACTTATCAGTAATTATTATTCTCTTCTGCTCCCCCTGCCTCCCCTACTCCCCACTCCCTACTCCCCTTTATTGCTGACTCAACTCGATAATATTTCCATCAGGATCTTGAATGAATAAAGCAGGGCGACCAGAAGCACTGGGTTGAATGGGATAATTATGATTGAGCAACTCTTGTTTAGCAGCGTCCAAGTTAGCGACTGAGAAAGCTACGTGAGGGTTGCGTCCCCATTTTTCGTTTGGGTTTTCGGTGGGTACAGTAGGTGCAACTATTAAGTGAATTTGATAGTTGCCGACTTGATACCATGCACCAGCGTATTTTAGGGAACGATCTATTTTGGATAATCCTAATACTTTGCCATAAAAGTGTTCAGAGCGTTCTAAGTCAGTCACGAGAATTGCTGTATGGAGACTTTGGGTAATCTGCATTGTCGGTAAGTGCGATCGCATTTATTTAAATTTTGACGTAGTTTTGGCATATACTTTGACCTCACTTCCATTCCTCTCCTAAAAGCAGAGAGGCTTTGAATCTTACTCCCCAACGCTAGTAGGGAAGGGGCCGGGGGTTAAGTCTGTATTGAATTCAACACAGAAGCGTTATTATATTGATGTGATCGCGCTGCTTGCCAATAAGTGCTGCCTTGCCGTTGAGTATTTGCATCGCCGTGTTATCTCAATGCAACCTCTTGCAATTTGATTGTATCGACTAACAATGTGATTGTATTGACTGACAATGCGATTGTTTTGGCTAACAATACGATTGTTTTGGCTAACAATACGATTGTATCGACTGACAATGCGATTGTTTTCGCTAACAATACGATTGTATCGACTGACAATGCGATTGTTTCGGCCAATAATGCGATTGTACCAACTTGCTACGCCTGCCTAATGAGTATGATATGGTCGCGCCCCTGTTAAATGCCATCACCCCATTATTCCGGTAATTTCTCTAACGCCTCCCGTGCGATCGCCCCCCAATATTCATCCTTATACTCAACATATATCTCCAACGCTGTCTGCAAATTAACCCTCGCCTCTGTGTAGTTTTCTTCTGCTTCTGCAAGCGTTCCTAAACAGTGGTAAGTGAGTGCTTGGGAATAGTGATCGCCAAATTCGATTTTGATAGCCAAAGCTTGTTGGTAATTGCGCCGCGCCTCCTCAAATTCCCGCAAATCTTGGGCAACTCTTCCCAACTGATGATAGGTACTAGCTTGGTTGTAGCGATCGCCATATTCGATTTTGATAGCCAAAGCTTGTTGGTAATTGCGCCGCGCCTCCTCAAATTCCTGCAAATTTTGGGCAACTATTCCCAAATGCTGGTACATTTTAGCTTGGTTGTAGTGATCGCCATATTCGATACAGATAGCCAAAGCTTGTTGGTAATTGCGCCGCGCCTCCTCAAATTCCCGCAAATCGTGGGCGACATATCCCAACTGGTGGTAGGTGCTGGCAGAAGAATAGCGATCGCCAAATTGGATATTGATAGCCAAAGCTTGTTGGTAATTACACCGCGCCTCTTCAAATTCCCGCAAATTTTGGGCAACCATTCCCAACTGGTGGTAGGTGGCAGCTTGAGAATACTGATCGCCGATTTGTTTCTCAATTTCTAGACGCTGTTGATAGAAAATTGTCGCCTGTGTAAATTGTCTCAAGTTTAGATAAGCACTCCCCAGTTTCAACAATGCAGCAGTTTCGCCGCGAGGACTCTGAAGTTGCTGTGAAATACTTAAAGATTTTTGATAATAAGTAATTGCTGTATCAAATTGCCTTTCCTGCCTATAAGAATCTCCTAATGTGTTGAGGACTTCAGCATGAAAGGTGGAATCTGGAAACTCATTAGCTATTTTTTCGGCTTCTTCTAAATATTCTCTAGCTTTGATAGGTTCTATCTTACTTAGATACGCAACTCCTAGCTGATGCAAAATATTACTACAGTTGCGTAGGTTTTCTCCTGTGGGATGATGTCCAGTAGGTTTATATTCCATTAGCAGGCGGTGTAATAAATCGATCCGCTCTTGCTTTTCTGGAGGTTCTAATCTGTCTATTATTATTTCAGTATTTTGAGTCTCATTAATTGCATAATCTTTAGTAATTTGAGGTGTTTTAAAACGAAACATCCCCGATTGCCAAGCCCAAAAATCAGGAGCAAACTTGGCTAACCGAGTCAGCGCATAATCTGGCAGAATAAACAGAATGGGATGAGGAACAGTTCTCTTATAAGCATCTCGGACAAAGTTGAGGTCTTGTAAAACTGGCGGATAGTCTCCATAAACGCCAATAGACTTTTCTAAACCTTGTACAACCAAGACTAATTTTTTATTAGATTCTATCTCAATAGTTGGTAATATCTTAAGAATTTCATCTTTAATAAATCGCAAATTTGCATCAGAAAAATTCAGATTCACAAATTGAATATTCCGACATTCAGGATTTGTCTTTAACGCCTCAACTAATATTTCTGCATCTGGGGGAAAATTAATTTCCACAAAACCGATGGTAAACTTTTCTGCAAAGTCTACAAAGGTAAGTAATTCAGCAAATACCTCTTGATTCAGCGCGATAAACGCCCCAATTTCTGAGCTAAGGTTGCGCTGCGAGTGCGGATTCGATAGCTTTTTGGAAGAATTCATTTTGCTTCACCACTGGATTCGGGTAATTCCATCGTTTATCGCCGTTGTATTCCAAAACTGAAGTGTTAAACAGCATTAACTGACCTATATCATCTTTGCTGACATTCTTGGTTATACACACTTGGGCTAAAAACGCATAATGTTCTTCGGGAATAAATCTTTCAAAACTAAATTGCTGTTGTTTCACAGCATAGATAATATCTTCAGCAATAATTTTGGGATGTTTACGAGTACTAGCAGTTTGGCAAGCAGTCCGCATCATCTGCATTAATTGGCGGACATGTCCTCCACTGGCTTTTGCTAAATCTAGCAATTCCTGGCGAGATTCAAATACAGCATCAATATCTACCCGCTTTTCGATAACACTGGCGACTGCTTCTAGTCCCGTTTGATTGTAGTTTAAATGGCAGCGATCGCGTTCAAATTCATAAATATTCACCATTGGGACAATATGAGGATTCCCATCAAACTGATTGAGTGGGTTTTTAGGCGAACAAAGCACAGAAATTGGAACTGTATAAATTATTGTGCAGTATAATTCTTGTAACTGAGCCGCGTAGTCAAAAAATAAATGTTCTGCGATCGTCGGTGGTACACGATCCATATTGTCAAAAATAATCAATAAACCCTTACATTCAGGGAATTTTTTTCGGAGTTTAACGTAGGCATCTCCTAATAAAAGATTAATATCTGCTTTGAGACGGGATAGGTCTTTTTCTAAAGTTTGGCGAATAGTAGTTTTTTGCTTATCAGAACCTTTAATTTGTGCCAGTAATTTGACCATCAATTTAGCAATAAATGGAGCTTCTGGTTTCAGAGTCGCTTCTCCCTGAATACTGACAGATTTTTCTACACTTTCTTCGGTTTCTTTGGTAATATCCTTAAACCAAGATTCAAAGTTTTGCAAAAGTTGAGAATCAAATTTTAAATCTAATTTACGCAACTCAAATTCTACTTGTTTTATGACGATTAAATATAAATCTGTATAATTAGCATCATTAATATCTGTTTCTTCGTTAACTTCTAAATAAATTACGTGGTATTGTTCTTCCCATTGCTTCTGAATACGTTTTAATTCTGTACTTTTGCCACAGCCACGATGTCCGGTAAACAAAATAGTGCTGAAATCTGCGGGTTCTTGAAAGTCTAAAATTGTACTAACGCTGTCTATTGCTGAAGTTTTGCGGACTGCTGATAAATCAACATAGTACCGCTCCATATCTGCACCCTCTAGCGGTTCAACATTACAAACTTGAAATGCAGCTTTGAGAGTATTAGCACGCTGTTGATTCATTGGGTTTTGACTAACTTTATAGAGGCGACTTTCTCCAGATTAAATTTTAGGCGATCGCAGTGTGACTTTACATTTAATAAAAGTTTACTTTTTAATTTATCAAGTCTTTGTAGTATATTATACTTTAACAAATCGCATAAAAATATAACTTTCAGCTTTACCCAGCACTGGATTGCACAAGAGTGATTTTGTTAAACTAGCGATCGCTTATAAACCGCACTGTTAAGTATAATTTACTAACTTGACTCAAAATTATACTTAATTGTCAATCCTCCAAAAGATAGAATACATGTTATTTACGCTTACTTGGTTAATTTTGATCGACCAAATTAAAAGGTTGCTCATGGTCATTTTCGCTCAACTACACTGGGTTATGTGAAAAAACAGCATAATTAATCAATTAATATCAATTTCAGTAAGACAATTGAGTATTAGTAACTTCTAAAAAATTTACCCAAACAAGCTTGTATATTGCTCAAACATTTGAAAGAATAACTAAAATAATCATCAATGATACTAAATTATTAATTATTATTTCTAATTTCTAAGTTATTAATTTCGATATGATGATTGCCTCATCGGCGAAAAAATTAACTTTGCTATTACTACTATTTAAAAATTATCTTTTTGAATTTAATACAAAAACTACATGGATCAAGTAATTACTGCAATGGCAGATGCTTTGTTTATAACTAATAATATAGGGAAAATAAAAAAAGTAAATCGTGCTGCTCAACAATTATTTGGTTTTAGTGAAGAAGAATTAATTAATAAACCAATATCATTAATAATTGATGAAGAGCAAGTTTTAATAGAAGCCATTCACCAGCATTCTTCTTTTCAGAAAAATCTTCAGAATTTAGAGGTAGTTTGCCGAACCAAGACTAGAGAAAAGCGGTTGATTGCTTTTTCTTGTTCAGTAATTCCGAAAAAAATAAAAGGATTAGAGGAGATTGTCTACATTGGTCGGGATATTACCGCTCGTCAGCAACGGGAACAACGGACAAGTGCCCAGTATGCTATCACTCGTGTATTATCAGAATCACAAACTGTAAAACAGGTAATTCCGAAAATTTTGCAGTCGATTTGTCAAAACTTAGGATGGGATTTAGGTGAACTTTGGGCACCAAGTCAATATATTGGTACTTCTATACAAGGAGATAGCCTTAATGCAGTATTAAGGTGTGTAGAAATTTGGTCAAGTCGAGTAATTTCTGCGCGAGAGTTTAAAGCAATCACCTGGCAAACTACATATACACCCGGTGTTGGCTTACCTGGCCGAATTTGGATCAGACGTTTGCCTTTGTGGATTCAAGATATTACAGAAGATGGAGACCAAAGGCGATCGCAACCTGCTGCTGAGGCTGGATTACATGCAGCTTTTGGCTTCCCCATCTTAGACGATAGTGAAATCTTAGGAGTGATGGTTTTCTTTAGCCGGGATGTACAACCAAAGGATAAAGAGTTATTGCAAATGGTGGGTTCTATTGGTAGTCAAATCGCCCAGTTTATCAAACGCAAACAAGCAGAAGATGCTCTTGTAGAAAGTGAAGAACGATATCGAGATTTATTTGAAAATGCTAATGATTTGATTCAATGCGTTAATGCCTATGGTCGTTTTTTGTATGTCAATCGTGCATGGCAAGAAGCTTTGGGATATAGCGAAGCTGAAATTGTGAATATGAATATTTTTGATATTATACATCCAGAGTTTAAACAAGACTGTTTGCAAAAGTTTTATCGGGTGCTGTCAGGAGAAAAGATCGGGCAAGTTAAAGCTGCATTCGTTACTAAAGACGGTCAAACAATCTTTATAGAAGGTAATATTAACTGTAAATTTGTTGAAGGTTATCCAGTTGCGACTCGCGGCATTTTTCGCAATATCACCCAGCGATTAGCAACAGAAGAAGCGCTACGCCATCAGCAGGAAGAAACCGAGCGTTTGTTGAGGAATATTTTGCCAGCAGCAATCTCCAAACCCTCGAAAGAAGTAACTAACATAGTCGAAGACGTTGCTGATGTCACAGTTTTATTTGCAGATATTGTCAGCTTTAGCGATATTGCTGCTTCTATGAGTGCAATTCAACTGCTAAACTTACTCAACTCGATTTTCTCAACTTTTGATCGCCTCACCGAACAATATGGTTTAGAGAGAATTAAAACCATTGGTGATGCTTATATGGTAGTTGGTGGTTTGCCCACACGCCGCCAGGATCATGCTCAAGCGATCGCTCAAATGGCACTCCAGATGCAAGCTGCGATCGCTCTATTTAATACTGAGAATAACCAAAACTTTAACATCCGTATCGGCATCCATACTGGTTCCGTAGCTACAAGAGTAATTGAATCTAAAGAAATTACGTATAATCTCTGGGGAGATACAGTAAACATCGCCCAATACATGGAATACCAAGGTATTGCTGGTAAAATACAAGTTACAGAAGATACTTATAAATTTTTGCGTAATGAATTTGTATTTGAAAAGCGAGGCGAAATCGAAGTTCAAGGCAAAGGGAAAATAACCACTTATTTGTTGATTGCACACAAGGGATGAGGGGCATTTGAAAGAGGTAATTTTTTATTCTCCCCCTTGCCCCCTGCCTCCCCTACTCCCCACTCCCTACGTATTCGGAATCAACCGCCCACAAGGATAAGTTGCTGTTTGCTTTTGGGCACTTTCAGCCACTGCTGTTGGAATTTGATCCGATGATTGGGTTTTGGCTGCTAGATAGTCTTTTTGCAGTTTATCCAAAATGGCTTCTCGCTTGTCGTATACACGCTTCAGTGGACGAGGTTCGCACTTGTTCAAGACGTATGCTGTCACCAATGGTAGAGCGATCGTGCTATCGGTATAACAAACAATTGTGTTAGGTAACTCTTCCGGGTCAATCTTACCCCAACTGACAGCTTCCGATGGAGTTGCTCCAGACAAACCGCCTGTATCGGGACGCGCATCGGTAAACTGCACAAAGTAATCGTGTCCTCGTTCTTCTAGCCCCAATACCTCGTGAAGTTGCGGTTGGGTTTGGAGCAAAAAGTTTTTGGGACTACCGCCACCAAGAATTACAGCTGCACTTTTACCTCCAGATTCACGGGCATTATATGCGATCGCAGCCGTTTCATTGACATCAATTGATGGATCTAACACCAACTGCGAACCTTCCAAAGCCAAAGCCGCCACATTCATCCCAATAGAGCTATCTCCTGGAGAAGACGTATATATAGGCACGCCATACTCATAAGCTGTAGCAAGCAAGCAGGAATTCTGTACACCCAACTGCTTTTCTACTTCCCGAACATACTTACCTAGTAAATGGTGAAACTCAGCAGTTCCCATCCGCTTCTGAAATGCTTCCCCTTGCAAAATTTTGCGGATGAAAGCATCAGTTTCTAGTAGCACATCGTAACCAAAGATAATGTCATAAATGCGAATAGTGCCTTCCTGGCGCAGTTTCACATCATCCAAAAACGGATTACCAGCAAAAAGTTCAAAACCCAAACCGTAGTGCATATCGTGGTAAAGATTTGCACCAGTGCTAATCATCCAGTCAATAAAGCCATTGCGAATTAAGGGTGCAAGTGCTGAAACCCCAAATCCTGCTGGCGTCATCGCACCGGAAAGGCTAACTCCCACCGTCACACCTTCTGTTAGCACATCACGACTCAATAATTGGCAGATTTCCCGCAATCGTGCTGAGTTGTAAGCGGTAAAGTATTGATCAATCAAATCCACCACATTGATATCATTTGATATAGGTGTAGGTGCGATTTTTTGACCCAGCTGTTTAGACATTTTGGCACTCCCGAACAGTAAACACGCCGAATCTAATAGTATCTAGCTTTCAACCAAAGTTACAGCAATTTTACTAGTGTAATACCGCGTAAATCCACCCACGGCACGAAGAAGAGGTCATTTCCCTCTGCCCTCTGCTTCTTCGTTGAGATTTTAAAAATATTAAATTTAATAAAAGATTTAATAGATCGAGACAGGTATACGCTACCTACATGGAAATGCGTCAACAGAGGACTCAACCAATGGGATATGTAATTGCTACTGCAAATATGAAAGGTGGCGTTGGTAAAACCACCCTCACTGTCAACTTAGCTACCTGTTTAGCTAAAAATCATGGTAAACGGGTGCTTGTCCTGGATTTAGACAGCCAAATTAGCGCCACACTCAGTTTGATGTCGCCTCTAGATTTTGCCAAGCGTCGTAAACAAAGTAAGACATTTAGGTATCTGATTGACCAAGTTATCAATCCAGAACCAGAAGCAAAATTGACAATTCAAGATATCATTCAATCCCAGGTTTGTAATCTTGCTGGACTTGATTTATTACCAGGAGATATCGACTTATATGATGAATTTGTTGTGTCAGAAATGCTACATCAACAAGCAACTGCTTTGGGTGAACAAGACTTTGAAACAATTTGGAATCGTTTTGAAAGAGTCTTGATAAATAATATTTTAAAATCTGTACGTCAAGAATATGATTTTATTCTCTTGGATTGTGCGCCTGGATATAATTTATTGACTCGTAGCGCTTTAGCTGCAAGTGATTTTTACATACTTCCTGCTAAACCAGAACCTTTATCAGTGGTGGGTATTCAACTGTTAGAAAGACGCATTGCCCAATTAAAAGACAGTCACGGAAATGAAACCAAAATAGATATAAAAATGCTAGGAATTGTATTCAGTATGTCTAGCGCTAACCTTCTCACTGGCAGATACTATAAACAAGTGATGCACCGCGTTGTTGAAGATTTCGGTGTAGAAAAAATTTGTAAGGTACAAATACCAGTTGATGTCAACGTTGCGAAGGCTGTTGATAGTTTTATGCCAGCTGTTTTAAATGCTCCCCAATCAGCTGGTTCAAAAGCGTTCTTTCAATTAACTCAGGAGTTGTTGCAAAAGCTATAGTTATAGCTCCAGAACTGATGATTTCAACGAAGAGGCAGGGAGCAGGGGAATGACTTTTGACTTCGCTGTACCCCTTCGGGGAAGCAAGCTACGTACAGCGTCCCGTAGGCAAAGGGCTGGCCCCATAATAACCCTATTAAAGGCTGCATGCCTCCTGCCTTCCTCGATATATAGTGGTAATAATTAAGTAGTTTTTCTGATAAGTCCAGCGTTTATACTGAAGCTATCTACAGTAATATTCGGCTATTGAGTGAAGAGGCCAGTAAATCTAGTTAAGAAACAATGCTTACTAAAAATTCTCTACAGGCAGAGAAAAGTCAACACTCGGTAATGCCTTTACCACAAACTCTGAGTTATCTCGAAACCTGGGGCTTTGGTTTAACGGGTCATGTGGGGTGGATTGGTACTGCCCCCATTATTCATGCAGCGTTAGGGCCTAGAGCTATCTTAGTTTGGTTCTTTGGCACGATCATTTCTTTTTTACTCAACTTGCAGGTACAAAGTTTAGGTAGACATTGGCCAGATGTCGCTGGAGGAACACCAAACTATACCACAAGGCTACTAAAGAACTTTCCTAGCTTAGGCCGTTACGTAGCATTAGGATACTTTTTTAGCTGGGCAGCAGCACCAGCACTATATGCAATTATTCTTACAGACCTAATTAAAGTCAATTTTGAAACATTAGATATTTCTTGTCCAGAAACTTTTTTAAAAGTTCTTTTTACAGTAATTCCTTTTATTTTGGCTTTCAGTGGCACTCGTGCTTTAGCACTCCTGCATTTATTTTTTGTATTCCCAGCCATTTTATTACTACTTTTGTTTTGTTTTCAAGGCGTAGTATGGTCAGCCTTTTCAACCACTAGTTTTAAACTTATCCTAAGTAACACAGAGAGCCTGAGCTTTGAAGAATGGGCAAAGTGCTTTTTTCTAGCTAGCTATTCAATTTATGCTTGTGAAACCACTTCTTCTTTTGTTGCTGATAGCCGCCACCCGTATAAAACTTTGCAGTTCTTAACCGTAGCTGCTTGGCTCATTCCTGCGGTGTTTTTAGGTGCTTCTTGGGTATTAATGTGTTCGTCTCCAGACCCAACAATAGGTAGCGATGTATTCTTAAATCTGGTGGCAGCTTCTAAGCCTTTTTGGGGTGAATCTGCCTCTTTTATAGTTACACTTCTCATTACTGTATCCTGCCTTTTAAGTGCTGCTACGGCAGTTTCCAACTCTCCTCGGATATTATATCAACTTGCTTTAGACGATCAGCTTTCTCCTCTATTTGCATTAGTTTCCCCCGAAGGTGTCCTTGGGCCCGCTATCTTAGTTACCTTTCTACTCAGTCTGCTTTGTCTAAATTTGGGAAATGTAGCTCAACTTGTCACGGTAGCAGGCACCTGTTATCTCGTGTCTATTATGGGTCTACATCTGGGATTATGGCTGTGTCGGGGCAAACCGCAGGTGTTATGGCCTTGGTGGTCACTTAGTTTTTTCTGTATAGAAGCAGTAGTTTTAATAGTAGGAGGTTTAGCTTGGAATTGGAGAGATTTTTTAGTGGGTTTATTATTACCTATTATTCTGATGATAGGAGATGTCGCGCTACGTCGCTCAAATTTAGAACCATTACATCTAAAATGGTGGAGACAGCATTACAGCGTTAGGTCTAGTAGAAACAACCAGGATTTTGTCGTACTACAGGTGATTGTTCTAGTATCATTAATTTGTATTACTGCTACAACCAGTTGGCTTCTCCGCGATTTATTAGACAAAAATTATCATTACATTCATAATTCTTTGCTAGCTATTCTGTTAGTGACGCTTTCTGTTGCAGGGGTTGCGATCGCTTGCTGGACTACTTTACCACAAATCGTTGCTATTGATAATGCACGCAAACAAGCAAAAAGTCTGTTTATTACTACTCTCGATACCGTCCCCGATACTGTTTTAGTCTTAGATGAGAACGGTAGAATTTGCCAGACAAATGCTGCTGCTGAAGAATTATTTCAAACAACTATTCAGCAGCTAATTGGCAAAAAATTGAATCAACTTTTAATCAACTATCGCGGCAAACCAGAGCAATGGTCTATTAGAAGTGAGCAAACCTTAAAAATCAACCAAGGTCTACTAATTGTCGAATCGACTATTTCACAGCCATTTAATTCCCAGTTACGAGAATATGTTGTTATTATCCGTGATATTACTAAGCGTAAATTAGTAGAAAAAGAATTAGTTCAGTATCGTCATAAGCTTGAGCAGATGGTTCTAGAACGCACCGTTGAACTTATTAGAGTGAATCAACAACTTGAGCAAGACATTATCAAGCGTCAACAAGCACAAGAGCAATTACTGCACAATAGTCTTCATGATGGGCTAACCGGATTACCTAATCAACGATTATTTTTGGAGCGAGTACAGGGAGCAATAGAACGTAATAAACAACAAAATAAATATTTATTTGCCGTACTCTTCTTAGACTTAGACCGCTTTAAAGTTGTTAATGACAGCCTTGGACATCTACTTGGAAATCAACTTCTAATTGAAATTTCTCATCGGCTAAAATCAGTTCTGCGAGTTGGAGATATAGTTGCCCGTTTTGGTGGAGATGAATTCACAATATTAATTGAGGAAGTTGAGGATATTAGCACCGCCATACAGGTAGCCGAGCGAATTAAAAAAGTTCTAGCTATACCATTTCAATTAAATGAGCATAGGGTATTTACTAATGCTAGTATTGGCATCGCTTTAAGTAAAGCAGATTATGAACAAGCAGCGCAGATTCTACGCGATGCTGATGTGGCAATGTACTGCGCCAAATCACTTGGTAAGGCACGCTATGAGGTCTTTGACCGAAAAATGCACGAGGGTGCATCTTTGCTTTTGGAGTTAGAAACTGCTCTGCGAAATGCACTACTCAAACCAGAAGAATTTTGTCTTGATTACCAGCCAATTATTTCACTGACAACTGGTAAAATTATTGGATTTGAGGCACTGATACGTTGGCATCATCCAGAACGAGGGCTTATTTGCCCTCAAGATTTTATTCCCTTAGCAGAAGAAACTGGAATGATTCTTAATATCGGGCAATGGGTGCTTTATGAAGCCTGTAATCAAATGCACAAATGGCATAAACAATTTCCTAGCTCATTACCTTTGACAGTTAGCGTTAATTTTTCTGGGAAACAAATCACCCAACCTGATGTATTTAAACAAGTTAAAGATATTTTAGAGGAGACTGGGCTGAACCCATGCAGTTTGAAATTGGAGATTACCGAAACCTTATTGATGGATAATTTTGAATTAGCTACTACCGTACTTTCCCAGTTAACAGCGCTGAATGTCGAGTTGCACATGGATGATTTTGGTACTGGCTATTCATCTCTGAATTATCTGCATCGCCTACCAATCAAAACCCTTAAAATTGACCGTTCTTTTGTCAGTAATATAGGTAGTCGAGGAGAAAATTTAGAAATTGTTCGAGCTATTGTGACATTAGCTCATAATTTAAATATGTCTGTAACAGCAGAAGGGATAGAAACTGTAGAGCAATTAGCACAACTGAAGGCTTTACAATGTGATTATGGACAAGGATATTTTTTCTTACCAGCTATGGAAAGTGCAGAAATAGAAATATTACTTGCTGGTAACTTGTGTTATAAAAACTTTTTAAAGAAATAAAACAGGAGTCAGAATTCAGGAGTCAGTATTCAGAATACTCTACCCATAAAAGAATAAAGTTTTAATACCATTTCACTAAAATCCTGATACAAATTCTTTCCCCTCTGCTCCCCTGCTTGCCTAAATGTATCAACCTTAAAGTGAAACGGTATAAGGGGAAAATTTTTAATAGTAGTTGCTTCTATCAGAAGCAAAGGTGCGTGGCGGGAAGTTTGCGGTAGCTTCTCGTAGAGAAGTATGGTTTTAAACCAATATTTAGAACCTAGTCGTACAGAATTAATACTGAATTCTCGTCTCCGGCTCCGCTCCTAAGTTATGAATTATTTTCATAAAATATTGGAATCAAATTCTCTTTAGAGAAATCTCGTAAAATTGGGCGATTAAGATAGCTTGATAACCTAAATTAGTTTAGTACTGGCTGTAGCTGGAAATCCTCGGCGTTATCAAATAACTCTTCTTGCAAAAGTTCATTAATAAAAATATCAATTTTCTTCCGATTAATATTCTGCATGACTATAATATGTGCCCAATCTTCAAAAACTGCTAACTGCCACTTTTTAATTAACCTTTGAGAAGGTTTTTGAAATACTACGGTATTAGAAAAATTATTTAACATGCATGGATATTCTCTTATTTGAAGTTGTTGTAAAAGATATTGAGCATTATCAACACAAGTATTTGCTTCTCTAGCTAATCCATCATAACCTCTTGTTTGCACTGCATACCAGAGAATTAGGGGAGTGTGACCATTTCTAGAACCTAGAATTGTTGTGTCTGTTGAACCAATATATTCAATTGCTGTTTCAACTTTTTCTACCCATTTTTTCTTGGTTAAAACTACACCGCAAGGTAACGGAGAACCAATGAATTTAGCAGAAATAGCTATGCTATCTATGGGTTTTTGAAAGTTAACTTGGGGAGCGTCATCTAAAAACGGTAATATTAATCCTGAAAGTGCAGCATCACAATGAATGTAGTAATCTTTAATCTGATTGCGCTCTAAAATTTTTAGAACTTTGTCTAGGTTATCAATTGCACCTTTGACGGTAGTCCCAATATTTAAATTTATGATGGCTGGATAACTACGATTTTCACTAAGTAGTTGTTCAAAATGGTTATAATCCATTTCTCCATTAATTTGCGAATTAACAACATTATGTTGAATGCGGAATAATTTAGCTGCTTTAGGAATTGAGTAATGAGAGTCTTGTGATGAGTAAAGAATCCCATTCGGGTAGATTTCCCTTGCTAAGAACATTCCATATAAATTACCTTCAGTTCCGCCAGCAGTAACATAACCCCAAAACTGATCTTCTGGAATCTTGTAGAGGTTAGCAAAAAAAGATAATACTTCTTGCTCGAAATTCCGAGAATGAAGACCAAAATCTGGCTCTATGTATGGATCTCCAGCATTATTTAATAAATAATTGAAAAACTTTGAGATCGCACTGTAATCACAACTTAAATTATATGGATACCCTGCATGAAACTGCGATCGCTGTTCTATTTGTACCAAAAAATCTGCCAAGTCTTTAGCAACTTTATTTGACATATCTTTGTGTCTCTTAAATTTTGATTGGCTTAATACATGTTTTAATCTAAGTTGTACGTATTAATCAATACCTTTATATTTTCTTAATAATCTCTATATAAGGCTATTTTATCAGTATTTCTACGTGAAAATGCTTATTTACTTCAGTAATACTACCCAAATTTTTTGCGAGAAAGTCTATTGTACTTAGAACTTACGTACTGAATAAAATAACCGTAATGTGTATTAGGCAATTACGCAAAATATTAGACTTCTTGCATAAGTCGGGAAAAGGGGAAGGTGGGGCCCCCTCTGAGGATAAGGCTATGCATTACCCACATCTTTCTTTACAATCTCGAAACGCTTGTTTTGTAGGCATCTTAAACACTGAGGTGTGAGTCATACTTGACAAATTGGCTCTTAATATTCTCACTAAAATTAGGTTTTTATTGAGAATTAACGACAGACGTATCAGGGTTGTAAGAAACGTGAGTGAATACTCTCGCAATTGTTGAGAAAGATCCGGGTAATGGATAGGGGGATAAGGGGCGGGGGGAAGGGGAAAAACTTCTGTATCGTCCTTTTCCCCTTTAACCTTTACCCTTTTCCCTTTCTTGCAAAAAGCACAAATGCCAAGAGGTCTATTTCAGGCGGTGACTGAAACCTGATTTAACGTGAATTCCACAGATGATGTATTGTCTATCTAATTAGCTGAATGAAAAGACTACTAATACCAATTCGCACTCTTGCTAACGCCCCGCTTTGCTGTTTTCATGCCCGCAGGGCTGTACGCAATTAAGAAACTTAGATACAGCAATGCTTTCAAGGTTTGCATCTGTATCAGATTTTTCGTGAAATGGTATAAGAGGTTTTACTAGCCAAAAAATTCGCTTGAGTCGATGGGGAGTATTATCTCCCGCACCTCTCAGTTAAATCTGGGCGTGCAATTTTCACCGCACCCAGCTTCCGATGTTCTTAGCTTGCGCTTTTGCTCATGTGTTTGTAATCGTGGCAACTCTCATGAATTGCTTCAAGATTATTTTTCTTCCAGTTGGCGTGATTTCCATCGATGTGATGCAGATGTATCTGTTCTTCATCGATGAACTTTAAGCCGCAGGATGCACATTTATAGTTTTGCTTCATGAGAGCTTTAGAGGTTTCGCCTTTTGGTGACAGTAATCTGCTGTCAGGCTGGATTAGTTATTTACGGGCTGGATACCGTGATTCACTAATCAACGAATCGCAACCTCTCCGAGTCAGAGAGGGAAAAACTTGAACTTTAGTTCAAAGCAGGGAGAGGTTTGTTGAACTAACGTATATTTACTAGAACTTTCCGGCTAAGGCTGCAACGCATCGTTCGCAAATTAAGGGATGTTCTGCTGATTCTCCCACATGAGTAGAGTAGTTCCAACAGCGATCGCACTTTTCTCCATCTGCTTTCACCACACCAATTCCCCAGTTTTCCGTCTGCGCTGTATATTCTAATCCTTGCAACCCTTCAGCAGAATCTAATAATTCCACCTGGGAAGTCAGCAATAGATATCGCAGTTCGTCAATACCGTTACCTTTAACTGGGTTAAAGGCTTTGATAGCATCGCCTAACTGTTTGTGAGGTATATGAATCAAAGCTTTGGCTTCCAAAGAAGAACCAATCATTTTTTCAATCCTGGCTTGTTCCAACACCTTGTTAACATCGGTGCGGAGTTGTCGCAGGGTTTCCCAAAATTCCGCTAACTCTGGATTACGCCATTTGTCCTCAACCTGTACCCAACCGGCTTCAAATACCGATTTGTAAGGTGTTTTGTAGGGGAGATATTGCCAAATATCTTCGGCAGTGTGGGATAGTACTGGTGCGATCGCTCGTGCTAAATTATCTAAAGCTATTTTCAGCACCGTTTGACAACTGCGGCGGCGGAAAGCATCTTTTGCACTGATGTACAGCCTATCTTTGGCAACATCTAAATAAAAGTTAGATAAATCTACCACGCAGAAATTCTGCACTGTTTGGAAAAAGCGGAAGAATTGGAAACTTTCAAAGGCTTCTGTAACTTCTTCAAACACTTCGGTGATGCGGTGCAGCATATAACGGTCAAGTTCTGGCAATTCCTCAAAAGGAACTGTATTTTTTTCCGGGTCAAAATCATCCAAGCTACCCAATAAAAACCGCGCCGTATTGCGGATTTTGCCTCTAACATCATTCATTTGCTTAATGATGTTTTTGCCAATGCGGACATCACCAGAGTAGTCTACCGATGATACCCACAATCGCAACACATCTGCACCGTAAGGCGGTTCTACTTTTTGATTTTTTCCGCCTTCAATGATTGTATTTGGGTCAACCACATTTCCTTCTGACTTACTCATCTTTCGCCCTTGTTCATCCAAAGCGAAGCCATGAGTTAGCACAGTTTTATAAGGCGCAATGTCATTTACCGCTACACTGGTGAGCAAACTTGACTGGAACCAACCGCGATGTTGGTCGGAACCTTCTAAATATATATCAGCCGGGTAGCGTAACTCTGGACGCTGTTGGACGACAGATGCCCAAGATGAGCCAGAATCAAACCATACATCCATTGTGTCTGTACCTCTGCGGTAAGACTTACCATTTTGACGATAGGATTCGGGTAATAACTCCTCTACTGAAAGTTCCCACCACGCATCAGAACCTTTTTCTGCGATAATTCCTTGAACGTGGTTGATAATTTCTTCATTCAGCAGTACTTCCCCTGTGGCTTCATCGTAGAAAACGGGAATGGGTACACCCCAACTGCGTTGACGAGAAATACACCAATCGGAACGTTCTGCGACCATTGGCGTGATGCGATTTTCACCTTGGGCTGGAATCCATTTTACAGTGGCGATCGCCTTTAATGCTTCTTCTCTAAATCCTTCCACCGAAGCAAACCATTGTTCAGTGGCGCGGAAAATCGTTGGTTTCTTCGTCCGCCAATCATAAGGATATTTGTGGGGATATGGTTCTTCCTTCAACAAGGAACCAGCCGCAGCCAGTGCATCAATTACCGCTTGATTTCCATCACCCAGCACATTCAACCCAGCAAATTGTCCCGCTTCTTCGGTAAAATTGCCATTGTCATCCACTGGTGCAAGGATAGGTAAACCATAACGTTGACCAACAATGTAATCTTCTTGACCATGACCGGGTGCAGTATGTACCAATCCAGTACCCGACTCAGTAGTGATATAATCACCGCCCACAACAATTGGACTTTCCCGGTCAAATAGAGGATGACGGTAAGTAGTATGTTCTAAATCATTCCCTTTAAAGGTGGCTTTTACAGTTAACTCAACTCCCAACGTTGAAGATAAACGTTCTACTAAATCAGCAGCAACAATTAGGTATTTGAAATTACTCTGCGCCTGTGCTTTTGAAGGTGAAACTTCCACCACTGCATAATTCAAATCTGCATTCACCGCTACAGCCAAATTCCCCGGAATTGTCCAAGGTGTAGTTGTCCAGATAGCCACACCCAAATCTGACAAATATTCTGCCAACAGTGGTTTTACAGTTTCTGCCAAACTTGTAACTGCAAAAGCTGCATAGATACTGCGGGAAACGTGACCTTCTGGATATTCCAACTCAGCTTCAGCCAAAGCGGTTTTAGAACTGGGACTCCAGTGAACAGGTTTCAAACCGCGATAGATGTAGCCTTTTAAGAACATCTGACCAAACACGCCGATTTGAGCCGCTTCATAAGCCGGCTTCAAAGTTAGATAAGGGTGGTTCCAATCACCCCAAATACCGTAGCGTTGAAAATTTTGGCGCTGGTCGTTTACTGTAGTTAGAGCAAATTCTTCCGCTTTCTGCCGCAGTTGTAAAGATGTTAAGTTTTGCCGTTCTGCTGACTTCATGTTCTGCAAAACTTTTAACTCAATTGGTAAACCGTGACAATCCCAACCAGGAACGTAGCGAACTTTACGCCCTTTTAGCAGTTGGTAGCGATTAATAATATCTTTGAGAATTTTATTTAAGGCATGACCAATATGGAGTGAGCCATTAGCGTAGGGAGGCCCATCGTGCAGTATAAATAATTCGCCAGGGTTATTTTCGGAGAGGCGATCGTAAATTTTATTTTCTTCCCAAAATTTTTGGATTTCAGGCTCACGCTTGATGGCGTTTGCCCGCATATCAAAATTAGTCTTGGGTAGGTTTACTGTATCTTTGTAACTTCCTGATTCGGTCACAGTCTCATGCCTAGAATTAGGTGTGCAGGTTTTATTAATTATAGAAGATGACATCAAAACCAAAATTTGCTATCTGAACGTGAGTTTGATAAACCTCTCCCTACCTTGAATTTTCGTTAATAAAAAAGATAGGATTCCACAAAGGCGACGTTGATAGCGAGTCTTCTCCCTACAGCCCTTCGGGCATCCTACGGCAGGCGCTAGCCTCTCCCTTTGGGAGAAGGGGAGACGCCAAGGGCGATAGCGCAGCGTTAGCGATCGCGAGCGTCATAGCCCGTCGTAGACATGATTAATTACCCCCCTTAATCCCCCCTTGGAAAGGGGGGAAAAAGAAATCTATCTAGTTCCCTCCCCTTTATAAGGGGAGGGTTAGGGTGGGGTAATTCGAGGACTGGTAGTGATTGGATAACTTATGTGTACACCGTAGCTTTATAAGGGGAGGGTTAGGGTGGGGTAACTTCTCTCAACCGACAAATAACTTCCCTAATCTTCTCCACCACACCATCAATATCTTGATAAACTTCTTGATTCGTAAATCTCAAAAAACTCGTACCTTTTGATTCCAAAAATGCTTGGCGATCGCGGTCATATTCTGCAACTCCATCTTGATAGTGACTATCACCATCAATTTCTATGGCAAGTCTCAACTCCGAAGAATAAAAATCCACTACAAATCTATCAATACTGTATTGTCTGCGAAATTTACAGCTTTCAATTTGTTGATTTCTAAGTTTTGCCCAAACTATTTTTTCACATGGGGGCATATTGTTTCTGAGAGTTTGCCGTTTTTGCTTTTCTGAGGTTTGGTTATACAGCTTTGTCATCAGCGTTTTCATATTCCTGGACTGTGCTTATTATTCCCAGGATTACCCCCCTTAATCCCCCCTTATAAAGGGGGGAAATAGAAAATCAGTGTCCCCTCCCCTTTATAAGGGGAGGGTTAGGGTGGGGTAAAACCTTGATTAATCAGCTATTTCAGACTTGTGTATACACCGTAGCTCCGACTCAGAAAAAAACGGTTTTACCTAGTAAAACCTTCTTAGAGGTTTCTAGGCGATTAGGAGATAATCAGAAATTTTGCGGTGGTTGAGAGTTAATCAACAGAAAGTAGTATACTTTTGTGGGTTCGCGTAAAGCTATCTAAAAGTTTCGTCTAAAAACCAATAATTTTGGGGTTGCTCTAAATGCTAAGTCCTGTAATAACAGTCAGTATCTTTCAAAAACAACCCGACCCTCAAGCATTTTCAGCAGGCGAAGTCATATTTGAAGAAGGACAGTCTGGCGATCGCATGTATGGGATTCTGGAAGGAGAGGTAGATATATTAGTCAATGGCAAGGTTGTAGAAACCATTGACACGGGCGAAATTTTTGGTGCTGGGGTACTTGTAGGAGTAAAAAATAGAACTTACACGGCTATTGCCAAAGTGGATACCAAACTTGCTTCTGTTGATGAGAAAAGGTTTCTCTTTGCCGTTCAAGAAACACCCATGTTTGCCCTACAGGTGATGAAAAGTTACTCAGAGCGTCTAAGTCGGGTGCAGCGTATGCTGTGAGGTAAGAGGCAGGGGCAGGGGGATGCAATGAGTATGTCTGGTTATCATTGCAGGACTCTAAAAGATGCAGTATTGCAAGTGAGCCTATAGCCCTCTGCTTTTGTTAGTTGAAAGGTGCAGAATTTACCGGAGATAGTAATGGTACGTAAACGGTTGATTATCGAGATGGGGATGGGAATAGATCAGCATGGACAAGAACCGACAGTAGCAGCATCTAGAGCAGTACGAAATGCGATCGCTCATAATGCTTTACCTGGTGTTTGGGAAGTCGCAGGTTTGAGTCACCCCAATGAAATGATTATAGAGGTTCAGGTAGCAGTTCCATACCCCGAACAAGTTAGGGAAGAAGAAGTACTCGCTGTACTCCCATTTGGTCGGAAAACCCTTACCGTAGAATCTGGGGGGATGGTAGTTCAAGGGCGAGCGATTCCCGAACTCAATGATAAAAATGACGAAATGTTGATTGCGATCGCTGCTGTTACAGTTCTGATCGAAGATGAGTAGCTAAGGTAATTCCTCTATAAACAAATTACTAAATTGAAAGTTATAGAGAAATCGCGCGATCCTTGAAAATTAAGTTATATACAGCAGTTTTCCAGTAAGATTCCATTTGTACAGGCGTGATTTTTAATCGTTAAGTATATTTGCTGATTACTTTATCAAAAAGCCTTATTGCTTTATAAAAATACCTATTTAATTTATTAAAATACTTAAATTGCTTTCTCAAAATGAGGTTTGACTTACTTAAACCCCAGTTTGCTTTCTCATTATTAGTGTTTTCCGCAAGCAAAAGCAGCTTTTACTTAATCAAAAGCTGTGTTTGCTTTCTCATTTTGGTGTTTTCCGCAAGCAAAATGAACTTTGACTTACTCAAAAGCTGTGTTTGCTTTCTCATTTCAGTGTTTTCCGCAAGCAAAAGCAGCTTTTACTTACTCAAACTCCAGTTTGCTTTCTCATTTTGGTTTTTTTCGTAAGCAAAATGAGCTTTGACTTACTCAAACCCCAGTTTGGTTTCTTCTTGTTAATTTTTAAAGTTTCACCCTAGAAATGTTCTATCTCTAGGACTAAAGATTTGCTAATCCAAAGGTCTAAAATTATAGAAACCTGGAAAAAACTATGTCATTAGAAACAGAGCCACTACAGGCGACACCACCAACTTCTACCTTTGAGACGCTTGAGGAGAAGCAAGAATTTAACTGGAGGCAATACTGGTATCCCGTCACTTTTGTACAAGACTTACCTACCGACCGTCCTCATAGCTTTTCCTTGTACGATGAACCTTTGGTCTTATTCAAAAACAAAGATGGACAGTTTATCTGTTTAACAGATCGTTGCCCTCACCGTGCAGCCAAACTTTCTGAAGGACAAATTATTGACGGTAAAATAGAGTGTTTATATCACGGTTGGCAGTTTGGCAATGATGGTCAATGTTTGCACATTCCCCAATTATCAGCAGATGCAAAAATTCCAGCTAATGCTTGCGTACCATCTTTTAAGGTTGTGGAACGTCAAGGCATGATTTGGGTCTGGGCTGGTGAAAAAGAAGCTGCTGTTGATGAAAATATCCCAATTTTGCCGGATTTAGATAAGCCAGGATTTGTGTGTTCAGACTTTATATTGGATCTGCCTTATGACCAAACATATCTAATAGAGAACGTTACCGATCCGGCTCATGTTGCTATTAGCCATCATGGTACTAGAGGGGGTGGTAATCGCAAAAAGGCCCAACCGCTAGAAATGGAAGTGCTAGAGAGTTCAGTTCAGGGTGTTCGAGGTAGGTGGCGGGGAATTAATAAATCAAATGAAGCTTGGAAGTATATTGATTTTGTTGCTCCAAATCTTGTGCTGAACAATGCTTATATTGAAGACCGAGGCTGGACATTTGGACTAGCTTTATATGCGGTTCCTTTAGGTAAAGGGCGATGTCGTCTTTTAGCTAGAGGTTATCGTAATTTCATGACTTGGGGAGTCAAGCTAAGACCACGTTGGCTAGATCACTTAAATACCAACAAAATATTAGAGCAAGATTTACCTCTTATCGTGGGGCAACAGTCAGAAATTGAGCGCTTAAAAACAAGTCTCAAAGAAGTATATTTACCTTTAAAAACATCTGACACATTAGTAGTTGAGTACCGCAAATGGCTAGATAAATTTGGGTCATCTTTGCCTTTTTATCAAGGCTATTCCACATGGAAAAATTTTGATAATAGTGAGTTGAATACAAAGGCAATTTTGTTAGATAGATTCTCACGCCACACACTTATTTGTAGCTCCTGTAATCGAGCTTATCAAGTTACAAATAGGGTTAAGCAAAGTTGTATAGGGATAGCGATCGCTCTAGCTGCTGTAGCGATACTTGCAGATGATTCTAGAATTAAAGTTGCCGCAATATCGCTTTCTTTAGCAGCAGTTGTAATGTCTGTTATGGCTCAAACACTCAAAACTCACTTTGAGCGTTCCTACACTCGTCATTAAAATCGAGAAGTTCGTAGTAAGGACTTTAGTCCTGATTCTCTATGGACTAAAGTGCCTACTACAAACCTTTTTGCACTAGCTTAGACATGGTATCAAAAGTTTGTTTACCTTAAACAATTTGCTCAAATTCTTTGTGTGGTTAAGTTATGCTCAAGTTAGTGGCTCTGCGCTAAAGTAAAAATATTGGGATAAAAATCTCTGGCAGTAAGTTCAACTGAATCATTAATCTTTACCACTGCGGCGATAATGTCTCAAGAGCATAACGAATCACTCCAAATTCAGGAGATCACCAAACTAAAACCGAAACACTTTGCTGATTTAATCAGGTCAGCACAATTGATTTTTGACCCCACAGCCGGAGTTTCGGGAAGACACATAACAGTTAATTGGGAACAATTCGGAATTCCGGGTGATGTGGCAGAAAATCTTAAATCACTTGGTCAGCAGTACCAATATGCATCTCCACACATCCCTGTTGAAGACATTTGGAGTAAATTAACTCCAGAAACTCGTATTTGGTTCGTTGAAAATAAAGATAGGTTATGGCAGCTTGAAGAAGCTTTCCCAGCCCTTGACGAAGATTAAACGGCTGAATCATTGAAAGGAATATAAATTATTTGTAGGGGTACAACGATCATTGTGCCCCTATCCTCTCTCTATAGGCATTTTTATTTGAATGCAACACGCGCTAAGTTTAGACCTAGTACCGCAAGGCAAAAGTCAAAAGTCAAAATGAATACAGCGTAAGAGTTTTATTGATTTGGAATAGGTGGTTTATTTACGCCGCGCTGTACTAGTTGTTTTATGCGATCGCTCTAGCTTAAGTACATAAGTTAAATTAATAAAAAAGCCCATTATAGATGAATCAAAGCCTAAGTGTTGCTCCTAACCTGCAAGAACACACTCATGAAAATCCCGTTGTTAGTAAACAACAGCTTACGAAGCAATTAATTGTCCTTGTTTTGGAAATGCTTCTGGCATTACCTCTAGGTTTACTTCTGGCAAAGTTCCAAATTGGTAGAGTTGCCTGGATATTTGGTGGGATTGCTGCTGGTACAGTGGTTCTTCAAGGATGTCGAATTTTTTATCAATATTCTCCCCAACCTAACCGCACTGCGAGAAAAGTGGGAATGGCACTTGTAGGCTTAACTGTTGGTGCTTCCAATGCTCATGGGAATTTAGCTAGTGTTGCTTCTGGTATTCCTATATTTATTTTTCTTACCTTGTTCCTGCTGCTGAGTGGAACCTGTATTGGTTATATTTACTCGCGCCTTAGCAAAACCAACCTGTTAACAGCAATGCTGGCTACAGTTCCTGGTGGTGTAGGAATTATGGCAGCGATCGCCGCCGATTACAACAAAAATGTTAGTTTGGTTGCCTTAGTTCAAGCGATTCGCGTCACCTCAGTAGTTATTCTAATTCCCTTCATTGCAAAGACATCAACTGGTAATTACTTTCCCCAAACACTCCCAATTAACCCTACTTGGCTCAATTTTGATCCATTTCAACTAGAATTACTCTTGTTAGTACTGCTAATTACTGGATTAGTAGTTTATCCAGCTATATTATTTAAAATTCCGGCTGGCGATTTCTTTAGTGCATTGTTGATTGGTATCGGGTTTAATCCTTTGCTACATTGGCTACCTTTTGTAGGTGATATTAGCTTTAGTCCGCCACCAATAATTAACCTATTGGGTCAAATGCTCTTAGGAATTACTATTGGTGAATATTGGGGAGACAAACCCAACTTTAGAAAGCGGACTGTCGTTTATGCCTTAATGTCTGTGGGAATGACCCTAATAGCGGGAGCGATCGCTGCTATACTGGCAATGCAATTAACCTCTTGGGACTGGTTAACCTGTCTTTTAGTCACAGCACCAGGAGGATCGGCAGAAATGATCCTAGTTTCTCTAGCATTGAATCATAATGTTGAAATTGTCACAACAGGCCATTTAGTGCGACTAATTGCAATTAATAGTTCTCTACCGCTTTGGCTGTTTTTGTTTCGCCGTTTAGATGAGCAACTTTCTGAACCAGTTTAATTGATAAAGGGATTGGGGATTGGCGCTTTCGGAGTTAGTAAAAAATGGAAAAAACAGCAAACCCAAGAGTCAAAATTTGCTGTATCAGCAGCATAGAAGAAGCGTGGATTGCTATTCGTTGCGGCGCATCTGCCCTCGGTTTGGTTTCTCAAATGCCAAGTGGCCCCGGTGTTATCTCTGAGGAATTAATTGCGAAAATTGCTGCTTGTGTACCACCCCCAATCGCCACTTTTTTACTTACTTCAAGCCAAGATGCTCAAGAGATTATTCAGCAGGTAAAACGCTGTCGGACAAATACTGTGCAAATCTGCGATCGCTTAGAATCAGGAAGCTATCAAGATATCCGAGATGCCTTACCTGGAATCTCCATTGTTCAAGTCATTCACGTAATTACAGAAAAATCCATAGACGAAACAATCAACGTAGCGCCCTACGTAGATGCAATTCTACTGGACTCTGGCAATCAATCACTGCTGATTAAAGAGTTAGGCGGTACAGGACGCTTACACGACTGGAACTTGAGCGCCCAAATCCGTGAGCAAGTAAACGTACCAATTTTCTTAGCTGGAGGACTGAAATCTGAGAATGTTGCAATCGCAGTCAAACAAGTTGCTCCTTTCGGACTAGATTTGTGTAGCGCCGTTCGCAGCAATGGCAAATTAGATGAGAACAAGCTCAAGCTTTTCTTCGAACAATTGAAATATTGCACAGAAGAGCTTTCACCAGAATTTAATTAAACTGGGCATGGGGTATTGGGAAAGAATGACAAATGACTAATGACTAAATTAGCTTATTCTTTTGTTATCAAAATACTAAGGATGCTTTAGATGGTTGCCCAAATCCAAGAACTTGAAGCACAGCACTGGGTTAAAACTCGTTCTTCTCTCGACCCTAACGAATCTACTTTCCTGATTTGGAAAGGTAAAATTTACGCCTTTATCCCCGGTGAGAAAAAACAACTCCTGTTTAAGATGCTGGGATTGAGTGTTAGCAGATGTATTCTCACAGATGAGGGTAGCTGGGATTTTACTTCTAGAGAATTAACTTACTACCTTAATCCACAAACAGATGAAGTCTTAAGCAAATGGGAGAATCCTTGGACAGGTGAGACAGTTCCAGTAATCCACGTTGCTAATAATCCGGTGCAGGGCAAGTTTAAGGGAAATTTCCCCGCACAAGTAGATGATGAAAGTACAACCTTTGTTTTTGATATATTTCCCTATTACCCCAATCCCTTAGCAGACGACCCCAAATTTGCCGAATACAGCCCAAATCCAATTTATCATGCGGCGGAATTGTTTAAATTAACAGTACCAACGGCAGATTTATTCAACACAGCCCTCTCCTCAGTTTCTCAACTTAAACTGAGTTGGGATCGGATTGGTCAATGGCTTCCTTGGATGAAAATGGGCGATCGCCCCGGTCAACTTATCTACAGTGCTGTTGGCAGCAAAGTCAATGGTTTAGCAGAACTGCCTTCACTGTTGCAAGACGAAATTAATAACCGTATTCCTCTATATAAAAAAGCCCCAAAAGCATTGATAGATGGGGAAGATATGACTTCCTGGTTATACTTCCAAAAGCACTTTCAAGCTTACTTGGCTGGTGAAACTTTCCCGCTTCCCCAAGCAGAAGAATTTTGACCGTTAAGTAGACCGAACCAGGCTAGAGATTGCTTGCACTAACATCATTGGCTCTATTGGCTTAGAGATATGCTTGTGAAAACCTGCTTTTAGTGCCTGTTGCTGATTCATCTCCCCGGCGTAGGCTGTCAGGGCGATCGCTTTTATCTGATCGCCTTGGGCAAACAAGCTTCTGACATACTGTATCAACATATAACCGTCTACATCGGGCATCCCAATATCACTAAGTAGCACATCAGGCTTGGACTGGGTAAGAACCAAGAATGCCTCGGTAGCTGAAGACACGGCTGTAACAATTGCCCCATACTGCTCTAGCACAAAAGCAGTCAATTCCCGTGTGTCGGTATCATCATCCACCACTAAAACATTAATACCAGTTAAATCTAAAAAAGGAGGAAGTAGCTTACTGTCTTGATTTGTTGCTGGCTGAGTAGACATTAGCGGTAGCCGGATTGTAAAGGTTGCTCCTTGCCCAATACCTGGACTTTCTGCCTCAACTGTGCCACCATGCAGTTCGACTAAGTGACGGGCGATCGCCAACCCTAATCCCAATCCACCGAACTTTCTTGTAGTAGTACCATCTGCTTGGCGAAAATAATCAAACACGTAGGGAAGAAAATCAGGATGAATACCTTTGCCTGTATCGCTGACGGTAATTTGGGCAACAGAGCCAAGTTGCTCTAAACAAATATTTACCTGTCCGCCTTCAGGCGTGAACTTAATCGCGTTTGAGAGCAGATTCCAAATCACTTGTTGCAAACGAGTTGAATCACCCAAAACTTTACCAACGTTGGGTTCGAGGACTGTCTGCACTGAAATTGACTTAGCTTGGGCTGCTAGTCGCACGGTTTCCATCCCCGCTTGAATCGTTGCAGCAAGATCGACTGAAGCAACATTCAGGCTGAGTTTGCCCCGGAGAATGCGGGAAACATCCAAAAGATCCTCAATCAATTCTGATTGCAATTTGGCATTGCGTTGAATAGCTGCTAGAGCTTGCGTTGTCTTGGCTTCATCAAGCTTATGGCTCTGAAGTAGATTAGACCAACCGAGAATTGGATTGAGAGGCGATCGCAACTCGTGTGACAGCACCGCCAAAAACTCGTCTTTAACCCGGTTTGCAGCTTCGGCTTCTTCCCGTGATGCTTCTGCTGCTAACCGTGCTTGCTGTTCTGCTTCATATAATCGGGCATTTTCAACTGCGATCGATGCCATTTGCGCTAACTGCACCAGTATGGCTTCGTCTGCTTCGGTGAAATCACCTTCATATTTGTCTGAAAGCTGAATCAACCCGATATTATTTCCGTCTCGTCCTATTAAAGGTGCTGCAAGCCAGCCCCGTATCGGAGGGTGGTTTTTTACCTCGTTGCCAAAGCCTCGCCAACGGGGATGATTTTCAAGTTCGGCTTGTGTCATCCGCATTGAGTGATTCAGGTGACATACAAAAGCGTAAATTCCAGACCCATTTGGCTGTTGCTCGTAGTCTCGCCACTGGGCATACTTATCCGATAGGTGAACGGCGTTAATTGCCTGTGACCAATTTTGGTTAATGGTCATGCTGGTGACGGACTGGTGGGCAGCAATAATCGATGCTGCCTGCTCGGTAATTACTTGTAGCACTTCTTCAACCGACAGGGCAGAATTAATTGCCAGCGCTGCTGTTGTCAATCCCTGCAATTGGTTGGCATAGTGTTGTTCGCGGGCCAGGAGTTGTTCGCGCTCGGCTTGGGCTTGTTTACGATTAGTGATGTCAATTATAAATTCTACGCCATCTTCTTCATTAAGACGCTTGGCAGAGAACAATGCCCACCAGCGTGAGCCGTCCTTGCGGATGTATTGCTTTTCGTAGGGAGTAGTGCTGCCAGTTGCTTTAAACTCTTCGATTGCTCTGAGGGAGTGCGGCATCCACTCTGGTGGTGTCATTTCGTCCCACCGCATCAATCCTTGCTCAATATCCTCACGGCTGTAGCCGCTCATTTGCAGGAAAGCATCGTTGGTTTCGGTGATACTACCGTTAGTTTTGAAGAAAATGACACCAACCGTTTCGATGGTGATCGCCCGGCGCAGACGCTCTTCGGATTCGCGCAACGCTGCTTCGGCTTGTCTGCGAGCGGTGATATCACGAGAGATGCATAACAACCGTTCGACTTGCCCATCGACTCCTTTAATCGGACTAACTTTATTATCCCACCACTTCGGTTCACCTGTTTGAGTTGTAAGATAGCCTTGAAAAGTGCTGATTATGCCTGATTTTGCAAGATCGATTGCATTCAGTGCGGCTTGTCTATCGGCTCCTTGCCAGAACTCGACCCATGAAGAGTTGAGGAACGGTCTAACATCACTGATGTTGAGCGCCGCCTGTCCGCCTGGACTCATATAGACGATTAGCCCTGACAAATCCAATACTTTGATGCAGTCGTCGCTACTGTCAAGGATCTGCCGATTGAACTCTTCACTTTGGCGCAACGCCCCTTCTGCTCGTTTGTGATTTGTAACGTCAATCAGTAACCCATCCCACACGTATCCTTCTGCCGTTTGCACAGCGCGGGAACTACCCTGAACCCATTTGAGTTTACCCGATGGTGTAACGATCCGCCCTTCCCAACACCAGGGTAAGAGGTTCTCAACAGCTTGAGCAACGGACGTTTCAAATGACGCCAAATCCTCTGAATAAATTAATTTTACAAAGGAATTAGCATCTTGAAGAATTGTTTCTGGCTCCAATTCCAACAGTTCACGGGAGCCAGAATTTACAAAGGTAAATCGATGAGGGCCATCTGTGCAAGGCAAGTAGCAGTAAACCATACCTGGCACGTTCGCAACTAGTGCCTCGAACTGCATTTGGCTGTGATGGAGTGCTGCACGAGTCCCTTGCTCGTGGCGTACAGCTTCAACAGCTGCCTGATGTGCCCGATGGATGCTTTGTAGAGCAGAGGCAGTAAAACCTGCCAAACTCGTCATCAGCCGATGATCTTCAGCATCTAACTGTCGCGCCTCATGGTGTGACACAATCCAAAGAGTGCCTAATGGTTGATTGTTTACACTTAGCGGAATTAGCAATGCCTCAACAATAGGAAACTGCGGATGGTGCAGATAGGTGAAATAACGTTCAGGATAGGCATACAGTTGCGGCTGCCCAGATTGAAGTGTGGTGCTACAGGGACTAAAATTACTTGGGGTGGTGGTTTGTTCTAAAAATTTTAATGCGCCTGCGATCGCTACCCAGTGAAATCTAGATTCACCATTAGGATCTGTTTCCAGTAAACTGATTCCAACAGTATCGGCTCGACATAAATCGATGGCCATCTCAACCAGGGTTTTGAGTGTGGATTGCGGATCGTTGATGAGTTGTTGACCGAGGATGTGGAGCGCTCGGTTTTCAGCCGCTAAATCTGGCTGTCTTGCTGGACGGCTAGCCAGTGCCTCTGTAATCAAGACATCCGCTTCTGTGACTGCCGGAGTATCGTTTGGGGATAAACACATCACTATATATAGACAAATCGATTGTGTTTAACTGAAATGAAAAGACTCAAGTAGTTATTAGACTTATAACAAGCTCAATAATACACCCAGTTAAAAGCAAATGAATTTAATATTTAATCAATATCTCATTTAAGCTGGCGGCTCTATCTTTTGAAATTCTTTAATTGCTTCGATATGGGCTTGATTTACCTTTATATGCTCCTTTACTGCTTCTGCAAATATATCTGTTGAAGGATCTTCTATTAGCCTGTGCGCCAATTCTTGAAATTTCTGCGCGTGTTCTTGCATGGTTTCTCCAAAGCCTTCGATACGTTCTTTTTGTTCCGGCTCGATTTGGTCATCTGTTTGTAAACTCTTAGCCAATTCTTGCACTTCTTGACTATGCTCGATTGATTTTTGAGCATGTTTCTGTGCTGCCTCTATAGTCTGCTTTGAAATTTCATGCATAATCTTAATCTCGGCTATTGCCTTAAAAAACTATAAAATAGAAGCTATCTCGCTTATCTATAACAGTTAGTGAAAAACTTACTAGTATAAAAATTTAATGTTCAAATAACATTTTATATGCTGTTGAAAACTTAGCTAACTAGCTCAAGATGGATGAAGTTGGCGTTTAAACTAATCCTTCAGACTGTTGTGTAGACGTAGCCAGCACTTCGGTAAGCTCAGTGACCACCGTAGGCATCGCTATTGAAATTTCAAAAATTGGAGATGTATGCCTGTTCCCGAACCACAACGAGAGCTTTTAGAACAGATTTTAGCAAAATTGCAGACGGATAACCGTTTACTGGGTGTAGCGATCGGTGGTTCTTATTTGAGCAGAAAAATGGATGAGTATTCCGACCTGGATCTCATTATTGTTGTAGATGATGTTCATTATCAGCAAGTTTTAAAAGAGCGTCAGCTTTTAGCTAGCAAATTAGGAAAACTGCTAGCAGCTTTTACCGGCGAACACGTTGGCGAACCCCGATTATTAATCTGTCTCTATGACAGTCCTCTTGTACACGTCGATTTAAAGTTTTTGCTTTTACAAGATTTTCAAACAGACCGCATAGAAAATCCTATTATTCTATGGGAGCAGGGAAATCTACTAACCTTAGCTGTTTCAGATAATCCACGGAATTATCCACCTTTTGACCCACAGTGGATTGAAGACCGCTTCTGGGTGTGGGTACACTATGCTGCAACTAAATTAGGAAGAGGTGAACTCTTTGAAGTTATTGATTTTCTTTCTTTTCTGCGTGGGCAAGTTCTAGCGCCATTAGCCAAGGTGCAAGCTGGCCTGCTTCCACGCGGTGTAAGAAATCTGGAAACAGAAATTCCGTTTTATTTGAATGATTTTCGTCAAACTATTCCCGCTAAACATGATCAAGAGGAAATTGGGCGATCGCTTCAACACACCATTCGTTTTTACTGCCAACTCCGCTCTAAATTAACAATACCAGACTTGACTATCCACTCTCAAGCCGAAGCTGCCTCTACAAAATATCTACAATCAGTAATAGATAAATTCAAATAGCGATAATAAAACTCACGGTTAATCTCCAACAAATATAGAACCTCTTCTGCCCCTTTGCTTCCTTCAACTAAATTTCGCCTCTTGGCCTGAACAATCAAATAAATGTAAACCCAACCGTTGGGAAAGTTCTTCACACACCTTTACCCCTCGCACACTGTTACCACGCATATCCAACAGAGGCGAAAAAACTCCAATGCCCATCTTATTGGGTACAACGGCGATGATCCCGCCAGTAACACCGCTTTTCGCCGGAATCCCAATTTTATAAGCCCACTCACCTGCAAAGTTGTACATACCACAGGTGTACATAACACTAAGAATATCTTTGATGTAACGCTTATCTACTGCCGATTCTTTGGTGATGGGATTAATACCTTTGTTAGCAAGGGTAGCTGCCATCACTGCTAAGTCCTGGCAATTCACGATCACAGCACACTGCTGGAAATAAAGATCCAGTGCCTCTTCAATGTTCCGGTCAATCATGCCAAAGTTGAGCATAAGATGCGCCATTGCCCGGTTGCGATGTCCTGTACTGCGTTCTGAGGTAAAAACTGAAATGTCAACGAACACGTCACGCCCAATATATCGCCGAAACATATCCAGTATTCGGTTGAGGCGTTCAGTGGGGCCGGAACCTTTAATTAAGCTGGTGGTTGCGATCGCACCTGCATTTACCATTGGATTATAAGGCCGCTTCGATTGCTCATCCAAAACAATCGCGTTAAATGCATCCCCCGTCGGTTCCACGCCAACTCTAGTCAAAACGTAATCCTGTCCATGATCTTCTAAGGCAAGTCCATAAGCAAATACCTTGGAAATTGACTGAATGGTAAAGAGTTGGTCGTAGTCTCCAACCTTGTAAACCTGACCATCTACTGTCACAATGCAAATGCTGAACAAGTCCGGGTTTACCTTTGCCAGTTCTGGAATGTATTTCGCTACTGCGCCCTCCCCCAGTAACTTGTACTCGGAATGCAAATCCTTAAGAACAGCCAATAATGGCGATGGATTTATTTCTAAATCTCCTTGATATGTTTGGTTTGCGATCACGCTGATATCATTCCCCAAAATACTCACTATATATAGTAGGGGTACAGCTGTACATCCCTACAGCCGCAAAGATTTTCTTGCTTTAATAAAGCATATTTGAGCAAGTACTTAGGTCAAAAAAAGTCTATTGTGCTTTATGATACCTTAAAATTTTAATCTACAAGCGATCACAAAGATTTATTAATTTTTTTATCATTCATCCTGAAAAATATTAAATTGAGTATCTTACTTTTTTTTATACTCAGTATTACTGGAGTGTCAAGTTACATATATCACTATTTTTAGCCTAGTCATGTGAAGTAAAAGTCATGATTAATTTAAGTGGAAAAAACTTTGAAAAAAGATATTAAACCCAAATTAATTTACATAATTATTTAAGATGTAACTCGTATCATGGCTTATTCGTAGAAAAATCTAAAGATTTTGTGAAATAAGTTATTTTGAGTATTTATGCCGATGCCATTCAATTAAAGTTATATTAGCTTCTAGTTGGAAATAGTCCAAACAAATGTAACATAAAATACACGGATAGCTACGAGCCTTTAGAACAGATGTGAATAGGGTATCGTCGCTTTAGCGTGCAATAAGCGTAAAGTTTTTTTAATAATTTTTGGACTTGTCAAAAAAAGCGTTACATAGCCAAAGTCCGCATTTGAGAAAGGTTTCGCCCTGAAAATTGGAATTTAAATTGAGAAAGTTGCCAAGAATTACGCTAAAACCCTGATCCCCAAGCCAAAAGGTTCGTGCTAGTCTGTTGCAGTTATAAACAACAAAGTGGAAACGGAACGAGTTCGAGTTTTTCAATAGGTGAAGTCACTGTTACAAAGTGAAGAATCCCGCGAATTATAAAACTTAAATTCTACAGTCGCTTTAAAAAACGGACGCATGAATCAAAGACATTTGTGGATTATTGTTGCCCTGTCTATGGCTGCTTTGGGCATACCCTCAGTTGGTTGCACTCAAACCACCAAGGGAAATGCGCTAGCTTCCCAAAACTCACCCGCCCCTGATGTGGTGAAGGTGGGAGAATATCAATCCACAGCAGGGAAACAAACCTTGGATGCTGTGATTACAGAAATTCATCCTCACAACGTTGGAGGACGTAAGGCGGCAACCCTTTTTATCCGAAATATACCTGTTCTCACCTTTTTGAGTTCTGTATCAAATACGAATCCTGAAACTAAAAAAGTTGGTGCAATTGGAAATTCTGGGGGCGTACAAAAGTACGCCCTTATTGCTAGCAATTCATCAAAGGAACTGGATACTGGCAGCTTAACAGATGTAAGTAACCAGATTAGCTCCGCTGACAATGACCCGGTTCAGATCGCTGGTGTAATAGCAGCAAAAATCAACCAGTTGAATCGGGAAAATGTGGACGGGAGTAAGATTACCGTAAGTTGGAAAGCAGGGGAAAAATCGACTGACAATCAAGCGCAAAACAAAAGCGCCCCAGTCCAACCAAATGGCGATTATGTAATCAAAGTTAATGGCGAGGAATTGGTCGAAATCAACGAAGGTACGCGACTAGCAGATACCACCAATAATCTAGCGCAAGATGCATTGCAAGCAACCAATCGCCTGCGGAGGCTTCTAGGCAATGCATCTCCCTTAAAAGAGATTGCTAATTTACCACCAGTGCGTCTGCCAGCATCAATACAAAAGCTGCCTCAAGAGGCAGTTGGAATAGTGCGAGCCACCTTGAGAGGTATGGCTTCTTATTACGGCTATGACGGTTCTGGTAATCGTACTGCTAGCGGACAGAGATTCAACCCAGAAGGAATGACTGCCGCTCATCGCAGCTTACCTTTTGGTACAAAAGTCCGGGTAACCAACACCCGCAACGGTCGTTCTGTAGTGGTGCGGATTAATGACCGAGGCCCATTCATTCGGGGTCGAGTCATAGACCTGTCTGCTGGCGCAGCTCGGGTCTTGGGAATGATGGGCAGTGGTGTAGCACCAGTGCATATTGAAGTTTTGGGGAGTAGGGAATAGGGAATAGGGAATAGGGAATAGGAAAGAAAATTAATTACTTACTCCCCATTCCCCACTCCCCACTCCCTACCCTCCATAACAATTCCCCTAGTTCAATCATCTCTTCCCTCTCTTTCAGATATAAACTAACGGGGGAGGGATCGATAAGAACTAGGGGTATTTTTGTGCGCCTGCTGACAACAGTCGCAGCTTTACGCTGCTATTTAACTAAACGCTGCTCAGAAAACAAGCTAATTGCGGTTACTGAGGATCTAAAACTAGATGAGATGACTAGCTGGTATAAGACGGCAGTCGGTCTGGTGCCAACGATGGGAAATTTGCATCAAGGTCATTTAAACTTAATTCAACGGGCGCGGCAAGAAAATTCTACGGTAATTGTAAGTATTTTCGTCAATCCCCTGCAATTTGCTCCCAATGAGGATTATCAACGCTATCCTCGCACTTTAGAGCAAGACCAACAATTTTGCGAACAAGCTGGGGTAGATGCAATTTTTGCGCCAACTCCGGAAGAAATGGCAGTTCCCCAGAAGAGTATACAAGAATCAAAGGTTACACAAGTTATCCCCCCATCTGCTATGATAACAGGCTTGTGTGGTCGTTCTCGGCAAGGTCACTTTCAGGGTGTCGCTACGATTGTGACCAAACTTTTCAACTTGGTACAGCCTGACCGTGCCTACTTTGGTCAAAAGGATGGTCAGCAACTGGCAATTATTAAACGCTTAGTAGCTGACTTAAATTTGCCAGTAGAAATTGTTGGTTGTCCAACAGTGCGGGAAGCTTCGGGTCTTGCCTTCAGTTCTCGTAATCAATATTTGACTGCAACGGCAAAAGAGCAAGCGGCGGCATTATATCGCGGCTTGCAACGCGCTGAAGCTGCTTTCATTGCAGGCGATCGCAATAGTAACAGGTTGATAGCATTGGTACAGCAAGAAGTGGCAATAGTCAATACGATTTTAGTGGAATATATTGAATTGGTTGAACCGACTACGTTAATGTCTTTAGAAAAAGTTCAGGAGGAAGGAATGTTGGCGATCGCAGCTCGTCTTGGGTCTACACGTTTGATTGACAATATTATATTGCGCGATCGTCAACCCATTATCGCCATTGATGGCCCAGCCGGGGCTGGAAAATCCACAGTGGCGCGTCAAGTCGCAGCAAATCTAAATCTAGTGTATTTAGATACAGGAGCGATGTACCGGGCTGTGACTTGGTTAGTTCTGCAAAAGGGGATTGCCATTGATGATGAGTGTGCGATCGCAGAATTAACTAGCCAGTGTAAAATTGAACTTACCCCTACCCAGGATTTACAATCGTCGGTGCAGGTTTGGATTGACGGTATTGATGTTACCCAGGCAATTCGCACGATTGAGGTTACATCTCAAGTATCTGCGATCGCTGCACAAAGCTATGTCCGTCAAGCACTGGTTAAACAGCAGCAAAACTGGGGAAAGAAAGGCGGTTTAGTTGCCGAAGGTCGAGACATCGGCACTCATGTATTCCCCGATGCCGAAGTGAAAATCTTCTTAACCGCTTCTGTGAGTGAACGCGCCCGTCGCCGCCAGGAAGACTTTAACAAACAGGGTCAACCTGAAATCAGTTTAGAGCAACTGGAGCGGGACATTGCTGAACGCGATTGGAAAGATAGTACACGCAAAGTTTCTCCTTTGCAAAAAGCAGCAGATGCAGTTGAAGTTCAAACCGATGGTCTAAATATTTCTGAAGTCACGGCAAAAATTGTGAACTACTACCAGCAGCGTTTATCTCAGTAGTAATCATCACTAAGCTAACGCGCCTACATATTGCACTATTTCCCGTGTATACCGTCATTAGTCACTAGTCAAAAGTGTTTACCAATTGGACTTGGACAAATGATAAAGAACAACCTCACTAGTGGATGTGCATTGTTTATTTGCGTAACAGCTTATTTGCTCTTAGTTTTTCAGTTCAAAAGGGTGGTGGGTGAGTGATTATCCACTTACCATCCTCAAAACTGTATTTACTAGAAACAGTCTAGATACAAAATAAATAATTTTAAAATTTTAGTCTGGTATTATAGACACTAGCTTTTTTTTAACTACTAAATCATCACGCTTTCGACTGATTTTTCACATCACAATTAATCCTGCCACAGATAGAAGCCTGAAAGCTTTAATTGTTAAATGCTAGGTAAAAGGCAGTTTAGGCTGAAGACAAAAAGACGGCAGTCGTTCCATTTGGGGAAACCCCTTTGCCTAGCGTCTCCTAGAGAAGACGGCACCACCTCTATAAGAAAAAACCTACTCAGTAAGCTGATTTTACTGGATGGCATTTTACGTTTAATTATGCCAATCTACTTAATTACTTATTAGCTTTTAACTAGGAAATATTAGCCATTTTTATTTATAGTCATTATTTCCTAGTGATTTGACTTATTTTACTTATTAGACAAGTACTTTGTTTTTATCTTCACTTTGGTAGTAAAATGACGATGTTAAGTTTTATGTTTCATCATTAAAGACATAAAACCTTAAAAATAAAAGCTGTTAATTTCCTAAGCTTCTGTAATAGCTTAAAACTGGAAACCGGTAAAGAGAGGATTTGACACGATGGCATTTGTACAAGACCCATTACCCTTCGATATTAATGCTTTAGAGCCTTATGGCATGAAAGCTGAAACTTTTGAGTATCACTATGGCAAGCATCACAAAGCTTATGTAGACAACCTCAACAAGCTCACTGAAGGTACAGAACTTGCTAATAAGTCTCTGGAAGAGGTGATCAAAACTTCCTTCAATGACTCCTCGAAATCAGGAATCTTCAACAACGCTGCCCAAGTTTGGAACCACACCTTCTTTTGGAATTCCTTGAAACCAGCAGGTGGCGGCGCACCCACTGGCGATCTCGCAGCCAGAATCGATAAAGATTTTGGTAGCTTTGACAAATTCAAAGAAGAGTTCTCAAACGCAGCTGCAACCCAATTTGGCAGTGGCTGGTCTTGGCTCATTGATGATGGTGGTACGCTGAAGGTGATCAAAACACCAAATGCAGAAAACCCTCTAGCTCATGGTAAGAAAGCACTCCTAACCTTAGATGTTTGGGAACACGCCTACTACATTGACTTTAGAAACGCCCGTCCGGCGTTCATCAAGAATTTCCTAGATAACTTGGTCAATTGGGACTTTGCTGCTGAAAACTTGGCCAAAGCTTAATTAGCTGTCAGTTTTAAACTGGTTCCACTAAGAAAAGGGAGAAATTAAAAAGAATTTCTCCCTTTTCTGTTATTAAGTGGTGGGACGGGCAGTAGCTTGAATAAAAGTACTGGCATGAAAATTAAAATATAAAACATTATGGATAGCAAAGAACTAGCGCAATACATAGAAGCAACTAATAGCATTACTAAACCTTGGCTATTGGTACAACTGCGCCTTAAGAAATTACAAGAGCGCCGAGCCACCCTTACAGACGATGTTTACAACAAAGAATTAAAGGATATTTACCAAGACATGATGAATTTGGGGGAATGGTGGCGTGGTATTGAAGATGAGGTATTTTAAAGTTAGGAGTTATAAATTTTTCTGACTTTTAACTCCTGCACAGACGTGATTAATTGCGTCTCTACTCCTAAATTAAAACGCAACCTGATGGCTCAAGCTCTCGATCAAGTCGATTACGATACTCTCGATGCCGCAAAACGACGCTTCATTGATGCCGCAAAACGCACCCTTGGCTTTGCAAGTGCCTATGGTATTGTGCCCGCATCGGGTCTTGGAGCAAGTGCTAACGCTTTCAGCTTCAATCTCGCTCCATTTCTAGAGGCGGGGGCTAGAGAACTTTCGATGACACTTGTCCCGGAAGGACTGGGTACAGCAGACGATACTCGACCTGACGATCTTTCCGAAGAAGAACTTCGCCGATTTTGGTGGAATATCGGTATCAAGATCATCTCGTGTCTTACGAATGATGCCGCAACATCAGGTATGCAGACTATACTTCTCGGTTTATATCTGCCGTCGAGTACTCCTGAAACTATCTTTACTCCCACGTTCCTTGATGGATTTCTTGATGGAGTGGTTGAGGGATGTAAACAAGTGGGGTGTGTCTACCTCTCAGGGGAAACTCCTCAATTAAAAACGAAGATGATTCCAGGTCGGCTCGACATTGCAGGCTCGGTTTTTGGAGTCATGCCGACTGGTGTCGCTCCCATTGATAGTTCGCGTCTGGATGCCGGAAATACCATTGTTCTGGTCGAGAGTTCGGGGCCCCATGAGAACGGCTTTACCCCACTGCGAAAGCTTGCCGAGTCGCTCCCTGATGGCTACAGAACAAAACTTCCGAGTGGGCAGGAGTTCTGGGAAGCGATGAATGCCGCTTCGTATCTTTATACGCCACTTGTGCAAGCGGTGCTTGGTGAGGGGATTCGTCCTACCGCGATGGAGAATATCACTGGACATGGATGGCAAAAGCTGATGCGCTCAGTGAAGCCGCTCCGGTATGTTATTGAAACAATGCTCCCAGTGCCAGAGATATTTACGTTTGTCGAGGGTCATCTTGAGGGTGGGGCAACGACGATGCTTTCTGTTTTCAATTACGGTGCAGGATTTGCATTCTATACTGAGTCAAAGCAGGATGCAGAGAGAATCGTCATCCTCGCAAGAGAACATAAGCTTACGGCTGTGATTGCCGGAAGGGTTGAAGCATCTCATAGCCGCGAGGTGGTAATAGAACCGCTTGGAGTCACCTTAAAGGGAGATTCTTTTGGAATTGCGCGAGGAGTATAGTGATTCAGGAAAGATCGCTACTTTTCTTGAATGTTATTTTAGGCTGACTCATCCAATGCCTGCGGCGGGCTATGCCTACGCTAAAATCATTACTAGTTCTCTACAGTAGTGTAATTACTGGGAAAAATTATATTTTATTACACGTAATATATAGTTGAATTGCAGGCTTATCAAAGAAAATTACTCTCTTAAATCTTTAACGGTAAGTCTTGTAGCATAGATGCTATAAACATATTTGTATGAATCTCTATGCAATATTTTTTACTACTCATATTTAAAGTAGTCCAAACTACCCATGACTACTGAGGTTAAGATTTGCTAACGTAGTCTTAACATATTGAAAAATTTGCTGAGAAGGCTGAGAAAGTAGCAGCGAACACTAATTTAGAGTGCTGAGTCTTTCTCATCTCTAGATGTGCCGTTTTAGTGTGTTAAAAAGATATATTTTTGTTCAGAGGGGGTTATGGTTGTAAATTTGGCCCGAACTACTGCTTCCACAGAACTTTTGAAGCAAGTCTTCCAAAACATTGATGCACAAAGTTGTCCAAGGTTATTCAACTTTCACATGCACACCGTCTACTCTGATGGTAGGTTGCAGCCAAGTGTATTGATGGAACAGGCGATCGCTATTGGGTTAAAAGGGTTAGCCATCACCGATCATCATGGTATTATGGGCTATCAAGCGGCAGTTGCTTGGTTAGAAGACTGGAAGTGGAATAATCCTGGTGCAAGCACTCCCTACCTGTGGAGTGGTGTAGAAATTAATGCCAGCCTTTTGGATATAGAAGTTCACATTTTGGCTTACGCTTTTACACCAGAACACCCTAGTATAAAGCCTTATCTCCAAAGAAGGCCGACTACAGGGCTAGAATATCAGGCAAGTAACGTGATTGCTGCTATTCATGAAGCTGGGGGATTGGCAGTTTTGGCTCATCCGGCTCGTTACAAGCGATCGCTTTTTGACTTAATTCCAGCTGCGTCTGAAAAGGGCATTGATGGTGTGGAAACTTTCTACGCCTACAATAATCCTAACCCCTGGAAACCCAGCGTAGTCGAATCAGAACAAGTACAAAAGTTGGCTGATAAATACTTTCTTTTCAATACTTGTGGTACTGATACCCACGGTTTGAGCCTGCTACAACGCTTGTAAAGATGAATCAATTTTTTTGAACTCTCCTGGTTAAATCTGCCAGGAGGTTATTCTATTTTGGATTTTCAATAATCAAGCCTGATATTAAATAATTCGTAATTCGTAATTCGTAATTCGTAAATTTTGTTTTGCAATGGGGATTTTAACCCCACCACAAAACTTGCCGCTTGATAGAAGCTATGCAACTTAAACCCACGGAATTTGTTAACCTACATTCGGCAGGTTAGTTTGAAAATCATCATGCTAACTAAGCAAAGAAACTGCTCACTGTAATATTTCCCAACGCAGGTAAAGTACCGGTTATTCCTGTTAAATTGACTAACAAATCACTATTCGCCTGAAAACCAGCAGTGCTATTATTTATAGCCAGGTAAGTTCCAGCGATCGCTCCACTTGTTACTCTGACTAAGGCTGCACCATTCACGCCTAAAGCTTGATTTCCAGCTACGGCTCCATTCGCATCAGTAAATACCTGATTGGCTAAATTTAGTAAAATGGTAGCAGTGTTATCGGCAGCACGGGTAAAACTGCTAGGTGTAATCACGGTTGAGCCGTCTGAACTGAATAAACCAATTGCATCTGTGCCAATGGTGAAATCTGTAATGCGATCGGTTGCTGATACTGTTGATTGTCCAAACTGGAAGCCAAATAAATCTGCGCCTTGTCCGCCAGTTAAAGTATCAGCACCAGCACCACCATTCAAACCATCATTTCCATTGTCGCCATTAAGAACATTGGCTCCAGAGTTACCGAAGAGGATATCATCAAAAATCGAGCCTTTTACGTTTTCAACGTTGAAAATAGAGTCAGTTCCTGCACCACCAATAGCGAATCCAGAAGCAAGATTTACGATAACCCTAGAACCGACAAAACCGTACTCAACGGTATCAATGCCACCCCCACCATCGATAGAATCATCACCAAATCCCCCTAAGAAAGATTCATTGGCATTAGAACCAATCAGCACGTCACTAAAACGAGATCCCAACACCCGCTCAATGGAAACTAAAGTATCATTACCACTACCACCAACAACAACTCCAGAGGACAAATCAACACCGACTCCTGAGCTAGCATCGAAATAGACAGCAGTATCAAATCCTGCACCGCCATCAATTCTATCAGCGCCGCCAAACCCTTGGATCTGGTTATTTCCAGAGTTCCCAGTCAGTATATCGCCGAATGCTGACCCCTCGATATCTTCGATGTTGGAAATAACCGATGTGCCAAAAGAAGTAATTGCTTGCCCTGTTGAGAGATTAACAATTACTCCCTCACTAAATTTTTGGAAACTTAAGACATCAATACCCGCCCCACCATTGAAGGTGTCGTTCCCCTTGGAGCCTTCAAAGCTATCATCCTCAGCAGATCCGAGGATACTGTCATTACCTCGATAAACATATTGACGATACTCGTATCCTGACGTGCCGACAGATAAAAGGCTATTTCTTGTCGCAACATCAATATTTAGATTTGTGTCCTGTCCTGTGATTTGACCGTTACTTCCGAAGGAAAATTGAGAAGTGATGGTTCCAGAATTAAAGAATCCGTTTGAACCATAGGTGAAATTGACACCTACAAAACTAGTTCGCAGAACGCCACTGCTCTCGAGTACTTCAAAATTGGTGGAAGTTTGCGCCCCAAAGAATTCGGCAAGAAAAGTAGTATCCGCAATGTACCTGTTACCTTGAAATAGTATAGTATCAGCCATAAAACTTTCTCTCCTGATTAAACGTTTGGTGTGAATTTATCTTCAGTTAAGATGTCATTAAGGATTTCCAAAAAATAAATTATCTAATCTTATAGCGTGGGCATTTTACCCGCACCAAAAAGCAGGCGAGAGAGAAGCCTACGCCACAAATTGATTTTGTACGGTATCTGGAAAACCTCTCTTCTATTTCTCTCTTCCGTTAAGGAGAGAGACTTTGAATTTTCCCCCTTTCCGCGTCGGGAAGGGGGTTAGGGGGTTAGCTTTTTTGTGGGATTTTCCAGATTACGTGAAAAATTAACCCGTACAAGAAGTAGTTGGTATTTTTTATTTGGAAATCCTTTAGCGTTGTAGCACGCTATGCCAGATAATACCATTCTTTCTTAGAAAAATATCACTAAACCATCTATTTTTGTATTTAAAAAATAATTTATATAGTGATTTACCGGACAAATTGGGCTTATATAAATGGCTCTTTTTATATCTCTGATTAGAGAAAAATAACATGCTGACTTTAAATCTTTTTCAAAGTCTCGATTTATCAGCAAATCTAAAAAATTTTTGTTTGGAACCAAGCACGGAGATACAAGGTTTTACAGCAGTTTTGATAATATTTGAGCCACATCTGTCTAGAGGTAAAGCGTATTGCTAAATCTCTACCGCGTGGTCTATTTACCTGAAAATCACTGTAAATATTCTCTAATGAGAGTTAAAAATTCCGTTTACAAATGTTTTGAATTATTAAGTCTATGAATAGAAAAAAATAATATGCAAACTTTACACTGTAGGCTCTTCGAGAGGTGTAAATTCTTTATTTACAGATTCAATCAATTGAGTCACCCGTTCTTTAATCTGATCGCGGACTCTAAGAAAAATTTCTGGTTGTTCTGCTGGATCATCTAATTGCCAGTCTTCAAATACTTCTCGCATAACCCACTCTGGCGGTAAATTCACGCCACAGCCACACAAAGAAATTACTACATCAAAGTCTTGCCCTTGAAAATCACTCAGAGGTTTGGAGTGTTGATCGGTAATATCGATACCAATTTCTTTCATGGTTGCGATCGCTTCTGGTCTAACAATATCTCTGTTCTTACTCGTGTTTTGGTTAAGGTATTGTTGAGAAGTTCATATTGAACTAGCAGTTTCCCTAACAGTTTCTCGCAGCCGCTCCACATCGCGCATTGGTGGTACACCAAAGAGCCGCTTGTACTCACGGTTGAAGTGCGAGGCATCGTCGTACCCCACGCGGTAGCCAGCGCTAGCAGCGTCAAGGTTCTCGCCGAGCATCAGACGGCGAGCCTCCTGGAGCCGCAGTTGCTTCTGGAACTGCAAGGGACTCATTGCCGTGACAGACTTGAAATGATGGTGAAAGCCCGAAACACTCATTCCCATCTCTTGTGCGATGCTCTCAATCTTGATCGGCTGGTCAAAGTCTTTACGAAGTCGCTCGACGGCTCTGGCGATGTGGTGGGTGTAGCCACCCAGAACTGCAATATGACGGAGCCGATTACCTTGCTCTCCTATCATGAGTCGGTAAATGATTTCTCGCTTAATCAGTGGTGCGAGAACATGAGCTTCAGCAGGAGAATCTAGAAGCCTGACAAGCCGCACCACAGCGTCCAAAAGATTTGCATTCAATGGACTTACGTCAATCGCTTTCACATCAGCACGGCTGCGCGATGAGGGATACCCTGCCTCGACCATGACTGAGCCAACAAGAGTAGGATCGAGATCGAGACGAAGGCTAAGGTATGGTTGCTCCTTGGACGCTTCCAGAATTTGGCTGACAATTGGCAGTTCGGCCGTAGCAAGCAGATAATGCATCGGGTCGTACTGATAGCGATCGCTACCCAAAAGAACTTCTTTGCTGCCCTGAGCGATCGCACAAAACGCAGGGATAGAGACACTATGAAGGCATTCCGAAGGCGAGGAGGCGCGGTTGAAGTGCAAACCTTTGAGCGGCTCAATCGTCCCATCATGAGAAATAGCCTGGGCAATCCGTTCAGTCAGTTCGTCTCTGTTGGCTTGCGCTCTGTCTACCTCGCGCTTTGCCTGCGGGTCGTTCATTAAATTGCGATCGGATTTTTCACTCGTTTTGGCAGCGTTCATTTCTAAGTTTGCAGAATTGTACAACGATCTTAGACGATCATTCTATTACTTGTTCTTCAAGATTCCTAGAATGAAGCTAAAGCAATGAAAAATGATTTCGGCTTCTTATAAGCATTCTAGATTTTTATTCAAGAGAAAACTCAGTTTTGATTGGGCAAGAGACTTGCCTGCTAGCCACCAAAATGGCATCAAGTAAAGGAATTAAGAAAATGGACATCAAAAGAAGTGGCTCACAGCCTTCCGCCAAAGGATCGGCTGATTATTTTACCGGCACTGTCCGCATTGACCCCCTGTTCGAGGCACATGAACCAGCCCGCACGTCTGGCGCTAGCGTCACGTTTGAACCTGGTGCTAGGACAGCATGGCATACCCACCCGTTGGGGCAAACCCTGATCGTGACGGCGGGCTGTGGCCTCGTACAACGCTGGGGTGGAGCGATCAAGGAAATTCGACCGGGGGACACAATCTGGATCTCGCCAGGTGAGAAGCATTGGCACGGTGCTACAGCAACCACAGCCATGACGCACATCGCTATTCAGGAATGGCTCGACGGCAAGCCTGTGGACTGGCTCGAAAAAGTCAGCGACGAGCAGTATGAAGGAATATCTTAATGCTTTTGAGATGGTTTTCTATCAAGGGGAAAAACTGCCAGCAGAGAATGCTGATTTTGGTTCTCGCCCTAGTAATATCTCTGAGTTACTCAGCCTGCCGTGCCGACAACAGTATGACTAGCAGTACCTCGTTGAAGATGCCGACTGAAATATCAACCAAGCTGGCAGACAGTATGAAAATAAACATCAAGATCAAAGACAAAGTGGTTACAGCCACATTGATCGACAGCAAAACCACTCAGGATTTTATTTCCCTGTTGCCATTAACGCTGACATTAGAAGATTACGCGAGAACTGAAAAAAACAGCGATCTGCCAAAAAGATTATCTACAGAAGATGTACCCCCAGGCAGCGATCCTGCTGTTGGAGATATTGCTTATTACGCTCCCTGGGGGAATTTGGCGATATATTATCGAGATTTTGGATATTCAAACGGACTCGTTATCCTCGGAAAAACAGATGATGGCATTGAGGCATTGAATGTGCCTGGCTCTGTAGAAGTGACAATCGAGCTTGTTCAATCGCAATAAAGAGGGCGATTTCCCTGTTGCCCTCCTGAGGCGATAGGTCATGCAACTGGGAATATTTCGCCTCGTACCCAATGCAAGTGATATCCAGGTCAGTCCATCTTCCCTAGAGATTGTTTAGTAAAACCTGATGGTTTTAAGACCTTATTAGGTGAAAAATTCAAGGAGTAAAAAATGACAACGAACGAGAATGGAAACTACACAGGAAAGGTTGCGTTTGTGACCGGAGCCGCGAGCGGTATCGGTCGAGCTACGGCGCTGGCGTTTGCCCGTGAGGGTTCCAGCGTGGTGGTTGCTGATGTTTCAGAACAGGGCAATCAAGAAACGGGCCGCATGATCGAGGAACTCGGCGGTCGGGCGATCGCTCTCAAGTGCGACGTGACGCGATCTGAGGACGTGAAGGCCGCTCTGGACAAGACCATCGAGACCTTCGGGCGGCTGGACTTCGCCTTCAACAACGCGGGCATCGAGCCGAGGAATGCGGCTCCAACCGCAGAGTACGAGGAGGAGGAATGGAACCGGATTATCGACATCAACCTCCGTGGCGTTTTCCTGTGCATGAAGCATGAGATTCCCCTGATTCTCAAGCAGGGACGTGGCGCGATCGTCAATACGTCATCAGGCGCGGGAATCATCGGCATAAAGGGCAGCCCCGCGTATACCGCCGCGAAACATGGCGTGATCGGACTGACCAAGGCAGCAGCCCTCGACTACGCCGCGCAGAACATCCGCGTCAACGCCGTCTGTCCCGGCTACATCGACACCCCGATGATGGGTCGCTTCACCGGTGGCACGGACGAAGGGCGTGCGAAAGTGATTGCGGAAGAGCCGGTCGGACGGATGGGCAAGCCTGAGGAGATCGCTGCGGCCGTCGTCTGGCTGTGCTCGGACGCGGCTGCCTTCGTCATTGGGCACGCTATGGTCATCGATGGCGGCCAAACGGTGCAGTGATGTTCGTCGCCAACACGATCAAACCCTAAACGCACCCTATCCAGAAAATCAACGAAGCCTACAATCGCCTGCTCAAGTCTGATGTGAAGTACCGCTTTGTGATTGATATGGCATCCCTGAAATCTACATAACCGAGGTGGAACCTCGAAGGAATAACAATGCAAAAGCGCAAACTTGGAAACAGCAACTTAGAAGTCTCGGCCATCGGGCTGGGCTGTATGGGAATGAGCTTTTCCTATGGCCCGCCCAAAGACACGCAGGAGATGATCGCTCTTCTCCGGGCCGCTGTCGAACGCGGCGTTACATTCTTTGACACCGCCGAGGTCTACGGCCCGTTCTTAAACGAAGAGCTAGTGGGCGAAGCCCTCGCTCCCTTCCGCGATCAAGTGGTCATAGCTACCAAATTCGGATTTGACATCAGTCCGAATTCTGATCCTCGTGGGATGAAGGGTTCACCCGGATTGAATAGCCGACCGGAGCATATTAAGGAAGTCGTTGAGGGTTCGCTCAAGCGACTCAACATCGAGACAATCGACTTGCTCTATCAGCACCGGGTTGACCCGAACGTACCGATCGAAGACGTTGCAGGAGCAGTGAAGGAACTGATTCAGGAGGGTAAGGTGAAGCACTTTGGACTCTCGGAAGCAGGCGTGCAAACGATTCGTCGCGCTCACGCAGTTCAACCTGTAACAGCACTTCAGAGTGAATACTCGCTGTGGTGGAGAAAACCTGAAGCGGAAGTTATACCGACCCTTGAGGAACTCGGAATCGGCTTTGTCCCGTACAGCCCACTGGGCAAGGGCTTTCTCACTGGCAAGATCGATGAAAGCACGACTTTCGACAGTTCCGACTTCCGCAGCACCCTGCCTCGCTTCACGCCAGAGGCTCTTAAGGCGAATCAGGCTCTGATTAATCTGCTTGGCAGCATTGCCGAACAGAAGCAGGCTACACCTGCTCAGATTGCGATCGCCTGGCTGCTGGCTCAAAAGCCGTGGATTGTTCCAATCCCAGGCACCACAAAGTTGCATCGCTTGGACGAAAACATCGGGGCTGTCTCAGTCGAACTCACGCCCGACGATCTGCGTAACATCGATGATGCTGCTTCCAAGATCACGGTGCAAGGCGCTCGGTATCCTGAAAAGCTGGAGCAAATGACCGGTCGTTGAGCGGCAAAAAATGTGTTCTCTGGTTCAATTGTCGCATCATTGTAGCATCTCGTATTGCCCTGTCCTTCTTTGTCCGTTTGAATTGGGGCGGAGTACAAGCTCCGTCTCAGTTTTTCCCGCCTCCTGCCCCCTTGCCTCTTTTGACAGGTTTATAGTCGATTCTTAGTTGGAATTACAATCATCGAGAAATAAGGTACTTCATCTGGATCAACTTCATCCAAAGGTATGATGCGTTGCTGTGATGTTGATGCTCGCTCAATATATCTTGCCCGTGATGCTAGCCCTAATTTATGCAGGATATCTCGTACTTTGGTAAAGTGACGACCTAGCTTCATAATTGCGGCTGCGTCGGTCATCAGCAGATGTGTAGTTAGTTCTTCTGCTGGCAATGGCGCGGGTAAGACTGTGAGAATATCGGTGTAGTAGGTGAAAGGTACACCCAATGCTACCGGACAAGCCATCAGCGAGGAAACCCCGGGTACAACTTCTGTTTCATACTGGTCACATAACCGAGTGAACACGTACATGAATGAGCCATAGAAAAATGGATCTCCCTCACACAGTACTACAACATCTCGACCGGCCGCTAAATGGTCGGCGATTGGTTCAATTTCCTTGTCATAAATAGACTTTGCCTTTTCTGGCTCCAAAGCGCGGGGGAGGTGAAATAACACCTCTATTTGATTCCCAGGAAGATACTGCGCGACGATCGCTCTGGCAATACTTTCTTTATCTGTGGCTGATTGATAAGCTACCACAGGAGCCGCACGTAATAACCGCAGTGCTTTCAGAGTCAATAGTTCGGGATCGCCTGGCCCGACACCAATTCCATAAAGACGACCTTTATTTTCCATATTCATTCTTCCTCCGTTGCCAGGGCGTTAACTGCTGCGGCTGCGATCGCACTTCCACCGCGCCGACCGTGTAAGGTCAAAAATGGTACATTCCTGCTGTCTGCTGCCAATGCGGCTTTCGATTCGGCTGCACCGACAAACCCCACTGGAAAGCCTAAAATTATAGCAGGTTTCGGCACTCCTTCATCGAGCATTTCTAATAGGCGGAATAGTGCTGTGGGCGCATTACCGATTGCAATCACCGATCCTTCCAGGTGCGATCGCCATAATTCTAGGGCTGCCGCCGACCTTGTAGTACCCAGACGCTGGGCAATTTCTGGCACTTCCGGTTCGTTGAGAGTACAAATCACTTGATTATTTGCAGACAACCGTCGCCTGGTAACGCCATCGGCAACCATCCGGCAATCGCACAGAATTGGCGCTCCTGTGGCTAGTGCTACCCTTGCAGATTGTACTGCTGTTGGTGAATATCCCAAGTCAGTGACAATATCCGTCATTCCACAGGCATGAATGAGACGTACAGCAACTTTTGCTACATTTGGCGGTAGCACATCTAGGTTCGCTTCTGACCGGATGATTGCAAAAGAATTGCGGTAAATTTCGTTGGCATCTCGGATGTAGTCGGGCATTCGATTTGGGATTTTAGATTTTGGATTTTGGATTGACAAATAAAATCGAAAGGCTTAGATTGCCGACTTCTCTAGAAAGTTGGGAATCTTCTTATTTACAAATGATTTAGGAATAATATTAAATAACTGCTGTAATTGGGCGATCGCATATCGATTAGCAAATTCCCCAAAGGACTCATCAGAATTTAGACGTTGAATTTTATATACACATAGCATCCGCTCTATTAATGCCGGTAGTTCGGCAAAAGTTACATTTTGATATAGTTCACGTCCGAATTTCTCCTTGCTGTCACCAACATAAACGTGATAGCCTTCCAGAGTTCCATTGTCAGCTTCAATGCTGACACCAAGCAGAGTAATATCACTCTTGCTATGCTGGGCGCAGGATTTTTCGCAACCGCTAAAGTGGATATTAACTGGGCAATCCAGAGTAACGCGAGTTTCAAGATATTCTGCTAATCCTAATGCATGATCTTTGGTATCTGTGGCAGAAGCGGCGCAACCTTTTTTTCCAGAACAGGCAACTAATGCACTCTTGATGTTGGTTGCTGAAGAATCTAATCCTAAGAAAGCAATTTCAGTTTGGACATCGCTAACCCATTGCTGAGGAATATCAGTTAACAGTAGATTTTGCCAGGGGGTTAATCGAAGAGTGCCGCTACCGTATTTCGTTGCTAAATCTGCTAAACCTCGCATTTGGTTACTCTCCAATCGTCCAAGGGGTAAGACGACACCAATGTAAAATAAGCCTTGCTGACGTTGGGGATGGAGTCCAATATGCTGATACTTTCCCTCTCCTTGCACAAGAGTAGAGAATTCCTCCTCCTTCCTTAATAAGTTGGGGGTTAGGTCACTGCATAAAAGAGAAAAAGGTAAACGCTGCTGAACTTCCTGGAGATAATTTTCACAACCCAAAGTATTTAATAACTCTAATAGCCGTAGCCGACGTTTACTTGTAGTATTACTATGAGCTAGATAGACCTCTGCCAAAGCTCCCAAGACGGGTAAACATTGCTCTGGTGATAACAAAATTCCCATATCGCTGGGCGGTTGACCCTTTGCGCCTACACTGAGATGAAGGCGAAAATAAACATTACCATCAACTAAGACAGCAGCAAATAGGATATCATTCAAGCGATCGCACACCCGAATTATCCCACCACCATCAAAGCAAACGCTAAATTTTGCCGACAGTCCCGAAAGCGCCGGATGTGCAGCAATATAATCATCCCAACTTTGGACAAAAGGGCGAGTGTCGATTAATTCTAGCGAGTCGATACCAGCAGTCGGGCTGGTCATAATATTACGAATGTGGTCTACAACAGGATTGCGAGAACCCAGTCTCATATCCTGTAAATGTTTCAGAACCTCAGCATTTATCCCCGTGCGGATTTCGCGGACTTGTAGATTAGCTCGATTAGTCACATCTACATAGCCGCCACCGTACTGTTCTGCTATATCTGCGATCGCACGGCACTGCTGACTATTAATAATTCCACCTGGTATTCTAATGCGAGATAATATACCATCGGCGGCGGGTGTAGCATAAAACAAGCCAGGACAAGTGGCAAATCCAGAAAGCAAACTTGGAACTCCTTCCCCGTGCAACGCAGGGAGTAGACGGTGAGTGTGTCTTGACGACATCTTGAGAGTTGGCATTCTGACTTGGGTGATCCCATCACAGCTGCGGCACAGTCCCGGAATTTCACCGGAGTTTCCCAACTCCAAGCTTTAATAATTTAGCACGAGAAGGTAGTTAGAAAATTTAATGCTTCATATTTTTAACGGATTGCGGAAAGTCAATCAATCGCAAGGGCTTTGACTTTTTATATCCAGTGCTATATTTAAAAGCAATACCAATTCGTAATCCCCTGCGGGAAGCCGCACTTCATTCATCTACATATTTAAGAAAGTTATATTTGAATGGCTGCAAGAGATATTTTTCATAATGCTGTTAGAAAAGGACTAGAAAAAGAAGGTTGGGTGATTACAGATGATCCTCTAGAAATTGAAGTCGGTGGGGTTGAAATGTACATTGATTTGGGTGCAGAACCGATATTAGCAGCTGAGAGAGCCGGAGAGAAAATAGCGGTTGAGATTAAAAGTTTTCTTGGTGCATCAAATATTTACGAATTTCATACAGCATTAGGTCAATGTTTCAATTATAAAATTGCTCTAGAGATTCAAGAACCAGAACGAGTTTTATACTTAGCTGTTCCTTTAGGAACTTATAGCAGCTTCTTTGCATTGCAATTCATTCAAATTGTTATTCAACGCTCTCAACTAAAGCTAATCGTTTACGATCCTGTGAATGAGGTGATTGTAGGATGGAAAAATTAGAACAATATCGAGCTTATATTCAACAATTACTGACAGCTTATGCTAGTCGAGGTTCGTCAAAGAGTGAAATAGAAAAACAAGTTATTTTTGATTCTATTAACGATCACTATCAATTAGTGTACGTAGGCTGGAAGAGGCGACGACGGCAATATGGGTGTGTTTTGCATCTCGATATCAAAGATGAGAAGATTTGGATACAATACGACGGTACCGAGATTGGTATTGCCAATGACTTAGTAAAGTTAGGAATCCCAAAGGAAGATATTGTTTTGGCATTTCATGAACCATTAGTAAGGCAATACACGGGGTTTGGTGTGGGTTAAAAAAGCTATGTCATTGGGAGGAATTTCAAGTATAGAATATCCCAATACTTATTGTAGGATGTGCCAAAAATCCTAAACTTTTAACAGAAGTGGAGAATCTGAGCCTTTAGCGATGCCTGCGGCGGGCTACGCCTACGCAAACTATAATATTTACAATTCCCCTACTCAAAAACATAATTTTGAGCCACTTTCCAATAGCGCGAAAACCGCTTGAGGTCAATATAGCCATCATAGTCAAAAAATGGTTCCACCTCTAGCACCTCCACTTCTATAGAACCTTCCATTTGATTGCAGATATCATCAAATCGGGGACTCGGACTGTCGGCTGTGACGACTAAATTCGCATCATGTTCTTGAGCAAAAACTAAAATTTCTTGTGCCACATCGCCACGACGGATAACAACAGGTAACTCCAGCAAGCATTCGTAAATAAACGTGAGGCGTTTAAGACTCAGTTGCCATTCCTCTATCAAAGCCTCATCCCAAACCCAGATAGCTGGCGCATCGGGATATTTTTGTAATACAGGGTTGTATGGACTGAGGCAATCTCCATGTATCCAAACAATTGGTTTATTCATCTTTTTTGGTCTTTTATCTTACTTTTTACCTTTCTTTCCACGCTGCCAACTTTGGCTATTGGCTTGTTTGCTAAATTCCCCTTTGGGAAAAAGTCGCTGTTCTAATTCTTCATAGCTGCCTTCAAAATCACAATGACCGTAAAGGGGACATTTCTGGCAATAAATGCTTTTGGTGTAGCGTTCTAAGTTCTCACGATTGAAAAAATACGGTTTTTGACTAAAGGTGCTGGCAACCCATTGCCATGACATATTATTACTAGCAGGATCTCCATCTAAAAGGTGTTCGAGAAACCATTTGGCTCCTGCTTGCCAACGAATACGCAGCCAATGGACAATGTAAGCCGCTAGCCACATTCGGGCGTGGTTATGTAAATAGCCAGTTTCTCTCAAGTCATGGCTAAAACTATCGATGCAAACCCTACCTGTGGTTCCTTGTCTGATATCTTGCGGCAATTCGGGTGCATATTCAGCCACAGTGTAACCAGTTTTGTACTCTTCCTGGTCTTTCCAGATTCCATTTCCTAATTTGACATATAACCGTTGCCAATAGTCGCGCCAACCTAATTCGTTAATTAATTTCGTAGCATCGTTTTGTTGTACCCGTTCAAGGACATAATCTCGAATTTCTCGCAAACTCAAAACGCCATAACGGATGTAAGGCGAAAGTCGCGTGACTGCACCTGCGAAAAAATTACGTGTTTGGGCGTAGCTTACTGCATCGATTTTTTGCAGCGCTTTTTGTGCAGCTTTTCGTCCCCCAACGGTTTCACTGATGTGGTCATCGCGTTGTGCCGCATCTGGGAATTGTTCACGCAGGTAGGCTACCAACTTATCGCGGTTGGTAAATTCGCGTTGCATATCTTTAGACATTTGAACTTTGAAGGGTGAGAATAAATAAACAAAAACATTTGTAGGCTAAGTCATTATTATTGCGGATAAATATAAGCGATCGCTCTCAACCTGATGGGAGAACTTTAAATGTGCATGATTTGTTTGTGGATTCACTGCCGAAATTGGCTTCTGATAAAGAGTTGTTCTGCACTGAGCAAGATAATTGGTAGCCCTATAGATGCTTTCACGAGCGCTTCAGTCGTCCAATTGTTAGGCAGCAGATTGGAGAGGGATGCAACGAGCGTCAATGCAATTACAAGCCAGGGTGCGATCGCCACAAAATTCTGTTTCCAAGCTGCCTGTTGGTGCAGTCTAGCTTGGCTTTGGCGTGCGGCTTGACGCCAAAACCCAAAGGTACTAAGTACAGCGACAAGATATGACAGTCCGGCGTTGACTAGCAGAGTTGCTTTCAGGTTTGGAGTTATCTCAGGATACTGAAGGGCGATCGCCATTAGACAAACTCCCGTTGCTAGATACAGTAGCGTAAACAGGGTAAATTGTCTCATCGTTTTCTCCTTATGTCTAATCACAAATTGTTGGGCGGAAATTTGTCACACCGCCTACTATTTTAAAAATAAATATAGCTCTCGATGTATTAAAGTTAATGTTTTATTATTGCATATCAGGGTGACAGCATGATGACAAAATTATGGCAATACTATGGCTAATTAACACATTGAAACTATTGGTCTAACACTGCTAATTTATATGTCTTGCGATAGAAGACTTGAGAGCTTTTCTGATAATTAAATAATCATAAGTTTCAATACAACTTCAACTGAAATAATTTATTTAAAGTTTTGCATCCGTAATCTGGCTTTTGCTGCATAAACTCTCACAAAAATACTCGACTGAGTTACTTATCTCAAAGGAGTATTTACTTTTACAAATATCAGCTTTTAGCGAAATTAAGTTAATAATATATCTTCTGCTTGATTTGAAGTAACTTGCTAAAGCATTTGTTGAAAGTGATTTGACTTAGTACAGCATTTCATTAATTCATAGCGAATTAAATTTGGCAATACCTTGCAATGCCAATGCATCCCAATAGAATGTTAATGCGTGCCTCTGCAATGCTAATGCATCTCGATACAATGTTAATGCGTCGGCCGATCGCTTAATCTATGTACAATTCTAAAGCGATGTCTACGACGAGCTACGCTTACGCAATCTCTCACACTTCCATCATGAGCAACATTCCCCAAGTCGGACAACCAGCACCAGATTTCTCCACCCCTGACCAAAATGGCAATTCAGTCACTCTTGACGACCTCAGCAGTCAGTGGGTTGTCCTCTACTTCTACCCCAAAGATGACACACCCGGTTGTACTACCGAAGCGAAAGATTTCACCGAGTTGTATCAAGATTTCAGCGCACTAGGAGCGAAAATCTTAGGCGTGAGTCCAGATTTAGGTAAATCCCATTGTAAATTTATCAGCAAACATAACTTGTCAATCACGCTCTTGAGTGACCCAGAACATATTTTGACAGAAGCCTACGGTGCTTGGCGCTTAAAAAAATTTATGGGCAAAGAATATATGGGTGTTGCTCGCTCAACTTTTTTAATTTCACCTGATAAAATGATTGTCTATGCTTGGCCGAATGTGAAAACCAAAGGTCATGCTCTGGCAGTTTTAACTAAATTACGGGAATTAGCAGCTATATGAAAGAGTCGTTGCTGCTGGATGTTTTTTTGCTATAACCTTGCGATTAAGTATTTGAATTCATAGAATTGAGTTCACATCGTCTAGGGGGTTCGTATGGATTCTAATTCAAGGTTAGAGTATCTCTATAAAGAGTATGTTCGATTAAGTGAGAAAGCTGAAGAATATATCAAAAGTGCCTTTGAAGATTTGAAGTTAATGGGAGTAATTGGTGCAACTATAGCCCTTTGGAAACCAATTGTAGATGCAATCGTCTTAGCAAACCCAAAGATTGATCAAAGTGGAATTCTATTTTTAGGTTTTTTGAGTTTATTACTAGTTGTTGCAATCATTGGATTCTGGAACCTAATTAAGCAATCTTTCATTATTTTTTTTGCAGATAATCTCCAGGGCTATGAGGAAGAAATTAGGAAAGAGCTAAACGAAGCAGATTATTCCAGGGTTTTTAATTTTAATCTTGAAAAAGAAACTAAACTAATCGAAAGTTATCGGACTACCTTCGCTGCTTTCATAATAGTTTTTGCAATTGCAACTACTTTCATTCCGTTTATAATCTTGTTTTACACTAATGCTTATTATGCATTTGTTTATATATTATTGTCATTAACAATATTTGGATCTTACTTTCAAGTACTCAAGAAATCAACTAGAAAGTATTTTTCCATAAAAAAGTAAATGGAGGGAGGATTAATACAAAAATTCTACTTTGGTTATTAAATTTATCTGGAAACTGTCAATGCTATCATTGAAGTAAGAAATTAAACTTCTCGCCAATTAAAACTAATATGGTTCAAGTCATCCAAGCTCATAATGTCAGCCATGCTGATTTAGAAGCAAGATTTGGTCTGCAACAAACTGAAAGTGAAGGTTTTTTTACAGATTGGTTCGATACTTTACCGGAAATTACAGATTTAGAAAAGCAAGATTTAGACAGAATCAAGCTTCATTTTCTCCGTCTAGTCAAACGTCCTCCTTTGTCAGAAGAAACGGTGAAATTAGTAGTTTTATCTCCTTTACTCAATTTAGCTGGATTTTATGATGATCCTTTTTATATGAGAGGCGAGGAATCAATACAAATTTCTGCGGAAGATGAAGGAGAAATCATTAGAGGTAGAATTGATATTTTAGTTATTCAAGAACAATTCTGGTTGTTAGTAATTGAATCTAAAAGGTCTAGCTTTTCTCTTTTAGAAGCCGTACCTCAAGCACTTGTTTATATGTTGGCTAATCCTAATCAAGACAAACCTACTTTTGGATTAGTAACAAATGGTAGTGATTTTATTTTCCTGAAACTTGCCCAAGAGAATCAACCAAAGTATGCTATGTCTGACCAATTTACACTTTTAAAACGAGAAAGCGAATTGTATCAAGTTCTAAGTGTATTAAAAAATTTGAGTAAAAGTTTGAGTTAATAATTATGTCTATTCGTCCTATATACCTTGATTGCCATGCTACTACAGCCGTAGATGAACGGGTATTAGCAGCAATGCTCCCCTACTTCACAGAAAACTTTGGCAACCCAGCAAGTATTGGTCATGTTTACGGTTGGGAAGCAGAAGCTGCTGTTAAGCAAAAGCGAGAGATTTTAGCAGGAGCAATTAACGCCACTCCTGAAGAAATTGTTTTTACCAGTGGTGCAACAGAAGCGAATAATTTAGCTATTAAAGGTGTTGCTGAAGCTTATTTTAAAAAAGGTCAGCATATTATTACTGTTACCACTGAACATAATGCAGTTCTTGATCCTTGTAATTATTTAAAAACTCTCGGTTTTGAAATTACTATTCTCCCCGTTAAACAAGATGGACTGATTGATTTAAATGAGTTACACAAAGCTTTCCGTCCTGAGACAATTTTGGTTTCGGTGATGGCTGCAAATAACGAAATTGGCGTTTTACAGCCAATAGCCGAAATTGGGGAACTATGCCATGCTTACAACATCATTTTCCATACCGATGCAGCCCAAGCTATTGGTAAAATCTCTCTGGATGTGCAAGCGATGAAAATTGACTTGATGTCGCTAACTGCACACAAGGTATATGGGCCAAAGGGCATTGGGGCGCTGTACGTCCGCAGGCGTAACCCTAGAGTGCAACTAGCTCCCCAGCAGCACGGCGGCGGACATGAACGGGGGATGCGTTCTGGGACATTATATACACCGCAAATTGTCGGCTTTGGGAAAGCTGTAGAAATTGCCTTGGCTGAACAAGCAACAGAAAACCAACGCCTCACCCAGTTAAGGCAAAGCTTGTGGTCACAACTTTCCCAACTTGAAGGAATTCATCTCAATGGACACCCTCAACAACGATTGGCGGGAAACTTGAATATCAGCGTTGAGGGGGTGGATGGAGCCGCACTTTTGCTAGGATTACAGCCAGTAATGGCGATTTCTTCTGGTTCTGCTTGCTCATCAGCAAGTACTGCGCCCTCCCATGTTCTGACAGCACTGGGAAACCCCCAACAGCTAGCTTATGCCTCAGTGCGGTTTGGGATTGGCCGGTTTAATACCCAAGAGGAAATTGATATTGTGGCGAAACATGCGATCGCCACCATTCAAAGTTTACGCAAAACCTCTTTTATGGATTCTCGCGCAAGAAAGTACCAATCTGATCTAGCTCCTGCTGATTGAGGCGAAATTCACCAGCAGCGATGATCCCTTCCACCTGCTTGGGATTGCGTGCGCCAACGATCGCAGCTGTCACCACCGGATTATTTAAAGTCCAAGCGATCGCCACCTCACCAGGGGAGCGATCATGTTGCTTACCAATATCTTGCAATACTTCCACCAACTTCAGGTTACGAGATAAACGTGGCTCCTGAAATTCACTACTATTCTTGCGCCAATCATTATCTGGTAAATTGGCAACCCGCTCAGATGTCATCTTTCCTGTAAGCAAGCCAGATTGCATCGGTGAATAGACAATTACACCGATGTTATTTTCCTGGCAAAAAGGCAGAATTTCCTTTTCGACATCAGGCTTAACCAGTGAATAAGGCGGTTGCAATGAAGTAACTGGGGTAATTTTTTGGATACGTTTCAACTGTTCTACATTGAAGTTTGAAACCCCGATATAGCGAACCTTGCCCTCATCCTTGAGTTTGGAGAGAGTCGTCCAACCTTCTTCAATTTCTGACTCTGGGTTAGGCCAGTGGATTTGGTAGAGATCAATGGTTTCAATGTCAAGTCGGCGCAAACTAGCTTCAACTTCCCGCCGCACAGAATCCGCCTTCAGACTGCGACCAATTTCGCCCTTTTCATCCCAAATCATTGAACATTTAGTGAAAATGTAAGGGCGATTAGATCGACCCTTAAGCGCCTTAGCAACTACTTCCTCCGAATGTCCCAGACCATAGATAGCTGCGGTGTCAATCCAATTAACGCCCAGATCCAGAGCGCGAGCGATCGCTTCAATCGATTCCTGGTCATCCTGCGCTCCCCAACCAAAAGCCCATTCACCTCCACCGATCGCCCAAGCTCCAAAGCCGATTGGGGTAATGTGAAGCTCCGAATTACCGAGCTGTTTGGTTTGCATATCTATGTTTCTCCAAAAATTATTGAGTCAATTGCTAGTTTAGGTTGCAAATATTTTCTCAACCGCTATCTGAAGTGTGAATGACTACTAGTGAGAACACAACAGCAAATCACTACTTATGTAGGATTACTAAATTCTAAAGGTTGTGTTGATACATACTACTTATATATTAGTACAGCACGGCGTAAATCCAGCTACTATCTCAATTAACAAGATAAGACAAGTGGCTCAAGTCTCTTGTATTCGGCACAGTGTACTAGACTTGCTCAAGGATAGAACAGTTATCAGTGTTTATCAAAATAGAGAAGTAATATGTCAGAAGATTTAAAAGGCAAAGTTGCGCTAATCACTGGTGCAAACAAAGGTATTGGGTATGAGATCGCACGGCAACTAGGTTCTAGAGGCGCTACTGTTCTTGTTGCTGCAAGAGATATAAAACGTGGTGAAGAAGCGGCGAATAAACTTCGTTTAAGTGAGATCGATGCTCGATCAATTCAACTTGATGTCACCGACCAAACAACAATCGATTCTGCGGGTAAACAAATTGAGAGCGAATTTGGAAAACTTGACATCCTTGTGAACAATGCCGGGATCTTAACTGATGGCGATCGCCTTCCACCAAGTCAAGTTGATATTGAAACACTGCGACACACTTACGATACAAATGTATTTGGAGTGTTTGCAGTTACAAAAACGCTGTTGCCACTCTTAAAGAAGTCAACAGCAGGGCGAATAGTGAATATATCAAGTGGTTTAGGTTCTCTGACTCAAAACTCTGACCCAAATTATGAGTTCGCTAATTCTAAGCTTCTCGCTTATAACTCATCAAAGACAGCAGTAAATGCCATCACAGTTCTATTGGCTGCTGAACTTAAAGATACCCCAATTAAAATCAATGCTGCTGACCCAGGCTTCACAGCAACAGACATTAATCAAAACCAAGGATACCGCACCGTTGAGCAGGGAGCGATCGCAGCAGTGAGACTTGCCACTCTACCTGATGATGGTTCTAGCGGAGGGTTTTTTGATGAGGATGGCGTGGTTCCCTGGTAAGAAGTAGGGGGGCAGGGGGCAGGGAGCAGGGAGCAGGAATTAGAATAACTCGGTTCATCCACCTTTGATCTCCGTTAACGAGTCTTTGAACTGGATGAATCCACCTTTTATCTCCGTTCATCCAGCTTGTCTGCTTGTCCTCTTTTCCCCACTCTCCACTCCCCACTCCCCATTTAATATGGATTTGAATCAATCCGTCCCCTTTTAACACTCCTGAGATAGTACCCAGAAGTTGGTCTATTTCTCAAGTTAAAGGTATCGCCATTGCGAACTTTCCAAATTTTGTAATTAGAAAAGGTCAACGGCTTTCGGGGTTCACATACTTCTGGTATATGATTGCCAAGTACAAAATACGCGTCACCCCTACCCATAACTTTCACCAAACCGTTTTTATCCACAAGAACCGATGTACTTTCGCTAACCGCTATGCCTAAAACACTGTTAGCTACACCGTCCTTAATTTGACGAGCAATGAAAGCCATAATTCGACCCATTCTTTGACGCCTGTCGAAGTGCGTATCTACAATGGTTCCCTTCAAATTACTCCAATTGAAAAAGTTGTAAGTAAAAGTAATGTCTCGGTAGGGATCATCGAGTGCATCTCTAGTTTCAATGCCTTTTTCAGAAGAAGCACAAGCATCATAGACACAATCACTTTGGATCATCGCACCCGCACTAGTGCCACCAATACCACCTCCCTTAAGATAAACTGACTTAACGGCAGCCTCAAGCTTGGTATCTTTCCAATTACGGATGTATTGACATTGGTCGCCGCCAGCAAAGAAGATCACATCAGCATTTCTAACTTTTTCATAAATCTCAGCTTTATTTGCTTCTTCTCTATTGCGAATCAGAAGAGTTTCCACAAAGTTTACGCCCTTCATGGCATAAATTAGCCGATTGTAATCATGATTACCATTGGTGCGGAGAACTACAACATTAACTCTAGTACCGGAGTTACTACCTCCCCTAACTTGGTTGATCATCCACTGGATTGCATCATCGACATCGGGGCCACCCCCACCTAAAGTAATGACTGGGCCTGCTAAGGAGGGTCTAGCATTGTCGAAAGAGGGGGAGGGGCGGACATCAACAGTGTCACCCAGGAAGTAGCGTTTCCAGCTTTCAATAAAACGGTTTATTAGGAAGGTTCCCATCTTCAACAACTTGATTCCTATATTTTTCAAGCGCCTTGCTATGCTTGGGAATGCCTTTGTCATACTAAGCTTCTGGAGCAAACTGCAATTATTGCTAGGCTGTTACGCACTTTAATTGCTTATTTTTCCGTGAAATTCGTCCTTTGTCATTAGTCATTTATCAGTTACCTTTTATGAATAATCAATGACAAATGACAGTTTTAACGAAAAAATCTGCAACTTAAACGCGTACTAGCTTAACTCTGGCACTAGAGAGGGTAGAATTTCCAGCGTACAGGGCTTGTACTGTTTGTTAACTCAAAATAACGCGGAGTAATCATTTATTCTCTGGTCTACTCTGCGAAAATCTCCATATTGCTTGTGTCGTTTATAGCGCTTCTGCAAAAAATAAAATTCTAGATCCCCGGCATCTTTAAGATGCCGGGGATCTATGCTTACCAAGCAATTTGCGATCGCTCTTGTACAACTCGCTGATATACTTCTTCGGTTTGCTTGGCTAATTTTGGCCAGCTAAAGCGTCGCTTTAAATCCTCATAAGCGTTGTCCACCAGCCATTGCCGATATCCTGGATTTTTTAAAATCTCCAAAATTCCCCAAGCTAAAGAATCGGGATTGTTCACCCAAGTTACAATGCCTGTTTTCGTATGTTGTACTACTTCTGGAAAACCACCCGTATCAGAAACTACTACCGGAACCCGAGAAGCAAAGCTTTCTAAAGCCACAATTCCGAAAGGTTCGTAAAGACTAGGAAAAACGGCACAGTCAGCGACAGTTTGGAATCTATCTAAGTATTGATCGGAAAGAAAACCTGTAAAATAGCAATGATGCCAAATTCCCAAATCCCAGGCTTGGCGCTTGAGATGGTCAGTATTGCCGCCACCAACAATTACAAATTTAACGTTACCTCCCATTTGTGAAAGGATCTTAGGTGCGGCATTGAGCAATATAGGTACACCCTTTTCGTAAGTCATGCGACCCAGGTAATAAACGATTTGCTCATCGTCTGTGGCGAATTGGCGGCGAAAATTCAAAGCATGAAAATCTACGTTATGCTGTTTTTTTTCGGCTCGGATACCGTTATAAATGACATCGATTTTGTCCCAAGGACTGTGTAGCGCTCGTTCTACTTCTTGGCGCATATAGTTGCTACAAACAATAATTCGCCAAGCGTTGTAAGCTAGCAAGGTTTCTTTGCCATTTATATAACCTTGAATATCTGTGTGAATACCGTTATAGCGTCCGTATTCTGTAGCGTGAATTGTGGCAATTAGTGGTATTTTAAAATTATGCTTGAGAGCGATCGCAGCATCTCCTACTAACCAATCATGGGCATGAATTAAATCAAAAGGCCCTTCCTCTAAAATCAACTTACCACCATGATCTCCCATACTCAGGTTGAGATTGACTACCCAGTGGAAAAAGTCGTTACTATGTGCCACTGGCACTCGATGCACCTTTACTCCCTCAACCACTTCATACATCGACGCATGGCCAAATTCTGCTGTAATTAAGTGGACTTCATGCCCTAGCTTTACCAGTTCCGGGTACAATTCCGCTACATGCCGCGCAATTCCCCCAATAATCCTTGGCGGAAACTCCCAACTCAGTACCAATATCTTCATCTACCAGATTCCCCGACACTTTACAAATATCTAAAAAATTACATTTCCCTAAAAATACAAGGGTGGCAAATACAGTGAGTATGTTTACTAAAATTTTGAAATTTTTTAACAGTTATTTTGTAAAAGCTTATCAAAGGTTATCAACTGTGAGCTAGAGATAGGGACTTTCAATTAAAAAAATAATCAATCGCTGTGTAGGCTACGGTATACACACAAGTCGAAAAATTCTCTACTCACATTTTTGTCAGAGTGAAACTGTCACGCTTACCGACATCCCGCCCAGAACTGAAGTTCAGGGCTGATAGCCCAAGTCCACTCAAGTGGACTAAATAAACTGAGTTCGGGATAAGCTAAAACACTTATCCCACCGTTGCTTGGTTCTGAGATATGTCAACGTGTTTGCGTCGTTTCCGTCAACTAACGCTGAATAAATCTTCTTAACCCGAACTGACGTTAAATAATTAATTCAGTCCACTTGAGTGGACTTTAGCTATGAGACTCGGAATTTATTCCGAGGCAAAATAGAAACGCAGTGCCAGATTTATTAATGATATGGCTGCGGCAAGACTTGTGTGTACACCGTAGCCTTAAAGGAAGAGAGAAATAGAAGTGAGGTTTTCCAGATACCGTGAAAAGTCAGACCGAGGTAAGTCGAAACCAACGGCTATGGTAAATCTATTACTAGAATTTACATAAGGGAAAGACCGAATAAATTCGGTCTTTGAGATGTCGCTGCAAGCATTCAGTACTCTTAAATCAGTTTTGATCCAAGCGTAGTACTGCCATAAAGGCTTCCTGCGGTACATCCACAGTACCCACAGATTTCATCCGCTTTTTACCTTTTGCTTGCTTCTGTAATAGTTTTTTCTTCCGGCTGATATCACCACCGTAGCACTTGGCTAACACATCTTTTCGCAAAGCGGGGATGTGTTCGCTGGCAATAACTTTACTGCCAATAGATGCTTGAATTGGCACTTTAAATTGATGGCGGGGAATTAGTTCCTTGAGTTTTTCCGCCATTGCCCGCCCGACGTTGTAAGCTTTATCCCGGTGTACAATCATCGCCAAGGAATCCACAGGATCGCCGTTAATCATGATATCCAGCTTCACTAGAGGATTTTCACGGTAGCCGATGAGGTGATATTCCATACTGGCGTAACCGCGCGATCGCGACTTCATTTGATCAAAAAAGTCAGTTACAACTTCCGCTAAGGGTAACTCATAAGTAAGTGTGGTTCGTCCTTGGGTGAGATATTTCATATCTTTGAAGATACCACGGCGGTTTTGTGACAACTCCATCAGGCTGCCAACATAAGTTTCCGGCGTAATCATCTCTACTTGGACGTAGGGTTCTTCAATTTTTTCGCGATCGTTGGGAGAAGGTAAGCGGCTGGGATTATCGATATACAGTTCCTCACCTTTGTTGGTGATCACCTTATAAACCACCGAGGGGGCTGTAATGATTAAATCTAAGTTATACTCCCGTTCTAGACGTTCCTGAACAATTTCCATGTGCAGCAAGCCCAAAAACCCGCAACGGAAGCCAAACCCCATCGCGCTGGAAGTTTCTGGTTCGTAATGCAGCGCTGCATCGTTGAGTTCGAGTTTTTCTAAAGCTTCCCGTAAATCTTCAAATTGATCAGCATCAATGGGGAACATCCCACAAAAAACCATTGGGTTCGCTTCTGCGTAACCTGGCAAAGGTGCTTCCGCTTTTGCCTTACTGAGGGTAATTGTGTCTCCTACCCGTGCATCAGCTACAGCTTTAATTGCCGCTCCCAAATAGCCCACTTCCCCTGCGTGGAGTTCATCAACTTGCTTTTGAGTCGGAGAAAGAACGCCTAACTCATCAATTTCAAATTCTTTACCAGATGCCATTAAATGGATGCGATCGCCTTTTTTCACTGTGCCATCCATCACCCGGAAATACACAATTACTCCCCGGTAACTGTCGTAATAGCTATCAAATATTAACGCTCGTAAGCGCTCATTTATGGTATTAGGCGGTGGCGGTATCCGCTCCACAACTGCTTCTAAAATCTCATCAATACCAATTCCTTCTTTAGCAGAAGCAAGAATCGCACCACTGCAATCTAGACCGATAATTTCTTCAATTTCGCCAATTACCCGTTCTGGTTCTGCCCCAGGCAAATCAATTTTATTCAAAACCGGGATAATTTCCAGGTTATTCTCTAACGCTAAATAGACATTTGCCAAAGTTTGCGCCTCCACACCTTGGGACGCATCTACTACCAATAGCGCTCCTTCACAAGCAACAAGAGAGCGCGAGACTTCATAAGAGAAATCCACATGCCCAGGAGTATCAATTAAGTTCAGCACATACTGCTGACCATCCTTAGCTGTGTAGTTCATCCGGGCAGCTTGCAGCTTAATTGTAATGCCGCGCTCCCGTTCCAGCTCCATATTGTCGAGGAACTGTTCCTTCATCTGTCGGTCTTCAACAGTGCCAGTAGCTTGTAGCAAGCGATCGGCGAGGGTTGATTTCCCGTGGTCGATGTGAGCAATAATACAAAAATTGCGAATGCGAACTGCGGGAACGTCAGTCATATACTATTATCTTTGCCTTAGCAGCAACCAAAGTTAAAAGAGCAATTTACTTAATGTATTTTAATGCTTTCTTAGCCAAGACGCTGCTTTTAATGGGGAGTGGGGAGTGGGGAGTTAGGAGTTATTATTCCCCTGCCCCCTGCCCTCTTCACCCTATCTTTAAATTTTGATCTAAATAGGTGGACTTTTAAGAATATTATGAAAGTCTATTTGTCGCTGCTAGTATTCAACAACTAGAAGCGTACAATAAATATAAATAAGTACATGTAGGGATCATGTAAGGATCGTGGATAATTACCACCCGTAATTACCCATAATCATTGATTTATCAGCAAAACTTCTAAAGCCATTGTCTAGCCAGTTATATGAAAAATGCGATTTAAAACTTAAAGCTGTTACTTTGGTGCTATTTCAGGGAACTATGTAAATATCCCCATGAAGATTTTCAGTGAATTAGCCCAAATTATGAATATAACTACTTTACAAAGCTTTAGACAAAACCAATTCAGAGTCTATCAAATCTATGAATATGCAAGAGAAAACTACCGAAGCGGAAAAAACACCAACCGATAAGGTAGAAATTGCTGTCCGCTTGGACTCCGAGCTACTAGAGCAAATTCAGCATCTCACTAATGACCCAAGTAAAGTGATTGAGGTGGCGATTCGTCAGTGGTTGCGGGGTGAAATCCTTAGAGATGACGAACTGACACGTACCCCTGTGCGTAAACCCATTCCTCCTCGGGGTGAATGGAATGATTGACACTATTAATCAGATGTCAATGCAAGTTAAAAAGTAAAGTTTGCCAATCTGGGTTTCAGATCACCAAGAAATACTCAATAAAACAAAAAAAGCTGTAAGAATTTATGCAAAAATTTGAGCAGCTTTAGTAAAATTACGGTCGGATACCCTTTGTCTATCCAACTCAATTAATGACTATTACTGCCAATTCCCAATTGTCAAATGTATTTTCCCCAAATCTGGAATCTATTCCCAGTAAGACTGATGGCTCATTAGCAACTCTAGGAGCCGAGTTGGTGTATACGCAAGATGGGGCAGGGCGCTATCTGACCTTTTGTTGGCAGCACAGCGAACTCCTGGGGTTAAATAGCGAAAAAATAGTTGATGAACTGAACCAGACCCAAACCTTTGTCCCGGTGGATAAAGTTACTTATTTGGAACGATTGCACCGGATTTTGACAACTTTGGTGCCAGAAAGGTTTCAGTGTTGGTTTAGCTACCAGCAAGAATTATTTGAGTTGGACTTGGTGATTAGTCCGATTATGCCGAGTTTGGGAACGACTGCCACTACAGTTTTAGTGATGGGACGGTTAGTGCAAGCGACACTCAACAAAAAACAAGTACCTGTGGCAGCAAAAACGTCCACACAAATAGACTTGGCAATGCGATCGCAGCAACACCAAAAAGTGGTAAATCGCATTACCAGAAATATCCGCCGGACGTTGGATTTAGATATTATTTGGCAGCAAACAGTTGATAGTTTAGGTAAGGCTCTGCGGCTAGAGCGCTGTATTATTTGTCCTTATCAGCCCTCTAGCTCAAAAGTGGAGGTAAAGGCTGAGTATCACCAGTCAGCACTCAAATCAATGCTTGGCTTAGAAATAGATATAACTTCAGAGCCTGCCTTTGCTCAAGCTTTGGCAACTCTAGAACCAGTTGTAATGCAAATGCCTGGATATGCACAGTCTGGGCAGCAGAAAACTTTGGTGATTGCAACTTGCTATCAAGACCAGGCTAATGGATTGGTTGCCTTGAGTTGGCGGGATGAATGCTACACATTATCAGAATCAGAATTAGAACTGGCAAAAGAAGCAGCAGATCAATTGGGAACTGCGATCGCTCATGCTACTTTATATGAAGAATTAGAAGTAGCGCGTCAAAAAGCCGAAGAAGCTTCCCGCCTCAAAAGCGAATTTCTGGCTAATGTATCCCATGAAATTCGGACTCCCCTCAACGGCATGATTGGCTTCTTGAAGCTGATTTTAGAAGGGATGGCAGATGATCCAGAAGAACAAAACCAGTTTTTGTCTGAAGCTCACCAATTATCGATACATCTGCTAAATATTATCAACGACATTTTGGACATCGCTAAAATCGAAGCTGGCAAAATGGAGCTAGCTTACGCTCCAGTCAAGCTAGATGAGCTATTCCATGATGTCGAAAATTTCATGCGTCCCCAAGCAGAAATGAGAAACCTCAGCTTCCAGATGCAAATGCCTCCTACCTCTGATGAAATTATTGTCCAAAGCAACTATCAACGGTTGTTACAAGTGATGCTTAATTTGGTAGGTAATGCTATTAAGTTTACCCATGAAGGTGGTGTCACCGTTAGCGCCGATTTAGTACTCAAAAAGGCAAACTTTCAAGATCAGCAGTTTCCTGGCATGGTGAAAGTACGTGTAGCGGATACTGGAATTGGTGTTTCTTTAGACAAACAAGATAAACTTTTTCAATTATTCTCTCAGGTGGATGGTTCTCGCACTCGCCACTACGGCGGTACAGGTTTAGGATTGGCAATATCCCAAAAGCTAGTGGAGGCAATGGGCGGCGAGGTACATTTTTATAGTCTGGGTGAAGGACTTGGTTCAACAGTCACATTCACCGTGCCACTATATCAACAACCAGTCATGGTTTCATCCAATGATGGCGACTCAACAAGTAGTGCTGAATGTTAGTCATTGGTCATTTGTCATTTGGAAGAATACCAGTACCGGGTTTTGAGTTTTAAACTTTAAAGTTTTTTAGCAATTATTATTTAATAAGCATATTGGGCACTTGTACTGAGCGTTGCTATAAAGCCTGAGGCATAGCTACGCTTAGGGCACAGTCTCTCATAGAAAAGTATAGGATATTGGGAAAAATTTCCTTGTCCTCACCTCCTGGCGTTCTCTTCAGGACTTTAACCGCTAAAGTAGAGTAGGAGGGCTTGCACGACAAATTGTTCAGCTAATCTAATATCAAGTTGCTAAAACCAGCAGTGGTTTAGTCAAAAGTCATTAAAAACTGACACCTGACAGTCTAGCGGCAATTAGATTTAGGATCGATTTAACAAAGCTGAAAAATAAAATTTTGGATAATGGTTAATGAGTAACCGTGCATAGGGCACAGAGATAATTATTATTCAATGCCCAATGCCCCATGCCCCATGACGGCAGTTGCTCCACTTGGGGAGACCCCAAGACCGCACTGCCTCCCCAATCCCTATCTATCATTAACTTAGCAGGTCTAAAACTATGGAACTCACAATTGACAACGTTGAAACAGTCTTAGATGAAATGCGCCCTTATCTTATGTCTGATGGCGGCAACGTGGAACTCGTAGAACTCGAAGGGCCTATTGTAAAACTGCGCCTGCAAGGTGCGTGTGGTTCTTGCCCCAGTTCTGCTATGACTCTGAGAATGGGTATTGAGCGCCGCTTAAAGGAAATGATTCCCGAAATTGCAGAAATTGAGCAAGTGGTGTAAAAGTTAGGAGTTAGAAGTTAGGAGTTATGAGTTTGAATCAACTCCTAACTCCTCATTCTTAACTCCTAACTATTCCTATGTCCCATCCTCTCTACATCGCTTTTATCTGGCATCAACATCAGCCACTGTACAAATCTCCTGGCAGTGGCGTTTCGCTATCTTCTAGTCAGCAGTACCGGCTTCCTTGGGTACGTTTGCATGGGACTAAAGATTATTTGGATTTGGTATTGCTTTTAGAGCGGTATCCTAAGTTACACCAAACAGTGAATTTAGTTCCATCGCTGATATTACAACTCGAAGATTATATTGCTGGCACTGCTTTTGACCCTTATCTCACAGCGAGTTTGACACCGGATGAACAACTCACGCAGCAGCAGCGCGAATTTATTATCCAACACTTTTTTGATGCCAATCATCATACTCTGATTGACCCTCATCCCCGTTATGCCGAGTTGTATCAGCAAAGGCAGGAAAAAGGGCAAGCTTGGTGTTTAGCAAATTGGGAATTGTCAGATTATGGCGATTTGTTAGCTTGGCACAATTTAGCTTGGATCGATCCTCTGTTTTGGGATGACCCGGAAATTGCTACTTGGTTGAAACAGGGACGGAATTTTACTTTAAGCGATCGCCAGCGCATTTATTCCAAACAGCGAGAAATCCTCAGCCGCATTATCCCCCAACATCGGAAAATGCAGGAGGCGGGGCAGCTAGAAGTTACCACCACGCCTTACACTCACCCAATTTTACCCTTACTAGCTGATACTAACTCTGGTCGGGTAGCTGTGCCCAATATGACACTACCTAAGCAGCGTTTTCAGTGGGCAGAAGATATTCCCCGCCACTTGCGGAAAGCTTGGAACTTGTATAAAGACCGCTTTGGACAGATACCTCGTGGTTTGTGGCCTTCGGAACAATCAGTAAGTCCGGCAATCCTTCCAGATATTATTAACCAAGGATTTAAGTGGATATGCTCAGATGAAGCTGTCTTAGGGTGGACGCTGAAGCACCTTTTTCATCGGGATGGGGCGGGGAATGTGCAGCAACCAGAACTGTTGTATCGACCCTATCGCCTGCAAACCGCCGAGGGTGATTTGTCAATTGTGTTTCGTGACCACAGATTATCAGATTTGATTGGCTTTACTTATAGCGCGATGCCTGCAAAAAAAGCAGCAGCAGATTTAGTGGGACATTTGCAAGCGATCGCTAAAATGCAAAGAGAAAGTCAAAGTGAAGAACCTTGGCTAGTTACCATTGCTTTGGATGGGGAGAATTGCTGGGAATTTTATCCCGAAGACGGTAAACCCTTTCTAGAAGCTTTATATCAAAGCTTGAGCGATGAACCCCACCTCAAACTCGTCACAGTTTCCGAATTTCTGGAAGAATTTCCAGCCACAGCCACCATCCCCGGAGGACAACTACATAGTGGTTCTTGGGTAGATGGCAGTTTCACTACTTGGATTGGCGATCCCGCTAAAAATCGTGCTTGGGATTACTTGACACAAGCAAGGGAAATGCTGGCAAGTCATCCTGAAGCGACGGAAGAAAACAATCCCGAAGCATGGGAAGCGTTGTATGCCGCAGAGGGTTCAGACTGGTTTTGGTGGTTTGGCGCAGGACACTCCTCAAATCAGGATGCAATTTTTGATCAATTATTTCGAGAACATCTTTTTGGCATTTACAAGGCATTAAATGAACCTATACCGTCCTACCTCAAGCAACCAGTAGAAATCCACCAAGCGCAGGGAAGCCACACCCCACAAGGATTTATTCATCCTGTCATTGATGGTAGAGGTGATGAACAAGATTGGGACAAAGCTGGACGCATAGAAATCGGCGGGGCGCGGGGTACAATGCACAATAGCAGTGTCATCCAGCGACTTTGGTATGGGGTGGATCACTTAAATTTCTATGTACGGCTGGACTTTAAAAGTGGCGCTGCACCAGGGCAAGATTTTCCAGCAGAGTTGAATTTGCTGTGGTTCTATCCAGAAAAAACAATGGTTAACAGCCCAATTCCCTTGGCAGATATACCAGATGCAGCCCCACTTAATTACCATTTCCACCATCTTCTGGAAGTTAACTTGCTAACGCAATCGATTCAATTTCGGGAAGCTGGAGATAATTATCAATGGCATCCCCGTTTCAGTCGCGCTCAAGTAGCTTTAAATAATTGTTTAGAGTTGGCAGTACCGTGGGCAGATTTGCAAGTTCCACCAGATTATCCCCTACGCCTGATTTTGGTGCTTGCAGATGAAGGGCGTTTTTGCAACTACTTGCCAGAAAATGCTTTGATTCCCATTGAAGTGCCTTAGAACTTAATAGGTTTGGTGTTTAGCCCTTTTAAGGTGACTTGTAATACATGTCCGCTAAATTACCCATAAGAACCCCACCCCGCCAAAGCTATGCTTTGTCTTCCCTCCCGAAGAGCGGGTTGGGGGTAGGGTTCTTCGAGTTTAATAATCAATTAAGCAGACATGAGATAAAATCTCTTTTTTCTCTCTGCCCTCTTTGCGTCTGGGCGGTTAAAAGGTTTTTTGTTTAACCACAGAGGCACAGAGAAGCCAGTGCGCCCTTGCGGTTCCCCTTGGGAGAAGCAACTGGCGCAACACAGAGAGAAAGAGACAATCCTAAAAGCTTTTACTTAGGTTTATACAAATGACAGATTTACGCCTTTATAGCTAATTCATTTGTGGCAAAGTATGTCTATACATATTTAATCTTATTTGTCAATCTGTAATTTCTACAAAAATTTAGTTTTATTTTTTGAGGAACTTTGATGATTTGACAAAGTTACAGTAATTTTACTGTAACCAAAGAATATTTGTCGTAAGATTAAAAACATTTCAAAACAGATATTCTACGCTAATGGATCGCTTTTCTCAGAAAATAACGAATTCTCAAGAGAGCATTTTACAGCACACTCAACTTGGCCAGATATGTGGTTCCAAGAAGCTATTTGGCGATCGCTATGAAATATTGCAAATTTTGGGTAGAGGTGGATTTGGGATCACGTTTTTAGCCAAAAATGCCGTATTACCTGGAAATCCTCTCTGTGTTATTAAACAGCTTTGTCCAAAAGTGACTAATCCTCAAAGCTGGCAAAGGGCATGTAGGCGCTTTGAAAAAGAAGCAAGAACTTTGGGCCAACTCGGTAGTCATTCGCAAATCCCCATGCTATTAGACTACTTTCAGGCAAATGGGGACTTTTTTCTAATTCAAGAATATGTGCCGGGTTTGACTTTGGCACGAGAAGTGCGGCAAACTGGCCCCAAAAGTGAAGCCTCAGTTAAACAGTTTTTGCAAGAATTATTACCTGTATTAAAGTATCTTCATAAACATCATGTGATTCATCGGGATATTAAGCCTCAGAATTTATTGCGGTGTGAGTATGACAAACGAATAGTGCTGATTGATTTTGGGGCGGTGAAAGAGCAATTAGCTGATGCTTGTGAAAACTCAATCCATCAAATTGCAAACACCAACTTTATCGGAACTAGGGGATTTGCACCACCAGAACAGTTTTCTCTACGTCCAGTTTATGCCAGTGATATTTATGCACTAGGTATAACTTGTATTTTTATGTTGGCTGCTAAAAATCCTTTAGAATTTGACTACGACGAAAATACTGGTGAAATATGCTGGCGAAAAGAGCTAAATATTAGCAATAGTTTTGCCCAGATTTTAGGGAAAATGGTAAAAGTTTCGTTAAACGATCGGTTTAAAACTGCCGATGAAGTGATGACAGCTTTAGGTCATGAAAGCTATTCGCCTACTTTGGCTGACTGTTTAACTACCCAAAAATTAAATAATAAAAGTATTGCACAATACGGAAATTCTTATGAAACTCCTGATGGATATTTACCACCTGTAGCTAGAACTGCTAATGCTATTCGGAAATGGAGAGCAAAGCTAAAGTAAACAAGTTCGCACTGCCTAAAGTATCAAATTAACAGTTAATGATGGGTGATTTAAAATATCAAAAACAAATTTAGTAAGCATTTTAACCACATTTAATAGTCATGATAGTTAATTAATCAGGGTTTATCTTTAATACTTAGTAGGTTATTGCTTGCCAATATACAAGCAAAATTACTAGGTTTAAAAGTTCCGAAAAAATTTTTATTCAAATTATTATATAATCGAGAGAATAATTAATCTTATGGCTCTCGTAGTTTTCCACAGATAAGGAAGACTGACACTAATTTACAAACGCTAACTATATTAAGTAATTCCCCAATCCCCAGAACAGGGTTTTCTACCACGAGTAAGCGAGAGTCAATTTTCTTAAGGGAAAGTTCGGGGCAAACTTAGCCTAAGTTGTCATGCAGTCGCGCCTGTCAGATCATGATCTGCTGCTTAAATCCCGATTGCTCAAATCCCCTGAATCCCAATGGAAAGAAGTTTTGCCAAAGTTGTAGCACCCCGTTGGTGTCACTTTTAAGAAATCGCTTCCGTGTCGTCCGAGTTCTTTCAGATGAGGGGGGATTTGGCAGAACCTATCTATCAGAAGATGTCGATAAACTTAATGAACGTTGTGTTATCAAGCAATTAGCTCCAAAATTCCAAGGAACTTGGTCGCAAAAAAAGGCGATGGAGTTGTTTGCTGAAGAAGCACAACGACTACAAGACCTTGGGGAACATCCCCAAATTCCAACTTTGCTAGCTTACTTTGAGCAAGACGGCTGTCTATACTTAGTGCAGCAGTTTATTAATGGAGAAAATTTATTAAAGGAGTTGCAACAGCGCAAAGCTTATAACGCTAGGGAAATTCAATCTATTTTGCTAGATTTACTGCCCATCCTGAAATTTATCCACGATCGCAAAGTCATTCATCGAGATATCAAGCCAGAAAATATTATCCGCAATAAAAGTGATGGGCGATTAAGTTTGATTGATTTTGGTTCCTCAAAGCAATTCACCGCCAAAGTTCAGCAGAAATCTGGCACATCCATTGGTTCGCATGGTTATTCACCGCTAGAACAAATTAGAGATGGTAAAGCTTTCCCTGCCAGTGACTTGTTCGGTTTGGGGGCTACCTGCTTTCATCTGCTAACGGGAAATTCCCCCTTTCAATTGTGGATGGAATCTGGGTATGCCTGGGTGAGTAATTGGCGGGAATATTTGCGGAGTCCATTAAATCCTGAATTGGATTTTGTCATCGACAAGCTTTTGAAAAAAGATATCCATGAACGTTACCAGTCAGCCGATGAAGTTCTTAGAGATTTGAGTCCAAAACAACTCCTGGCGCTACCACCAGCCGGGAAATCCTCTGGAAAAATACCGCCAACTAAAGCACCAGATTTACCAAAAAGTTATCCCTTAGTGAGAATTGTAATCTTGGTAAGTGCTTTGATTCTGTTGTTTGGATTTCAAGAATCTTGGTATAGACATTTTCGCCGGATTCAGACTAGTTTAGTTTCTCGGCTGACTCAGCACAATAATTCTGGCAAAGATGAAGCATTTTTAGGTCAACCACTAAAGATTACTTTGGGTAAGGTTTCCTTAGTTAATACCCTGCAAGGACATGGATCAGTTTTATCTGTTGTCATTAGCCCCGATGGCAAAACCATTGTTAGTAGTGGGGGCGATGGCACAATCAAACTTTGGAATTTTGCAACTGGAAAACAAATCTCTTCACTTGATGGGCATTCTCAGCAGGTGAATGTAGTGGCGATTAGTCCAGATAGCAAAACTCTGGTTAGTGGTAGTGATGACGACACCATCAAAATCTGGAATTTGGCAACACGAAAGCAAATTCGCACTCTTACAGGGCATTCTGATTCAGTTCATGCCTTAGCCATCAGTGGTGATGGCGAGACTCTGGTGAGTGGTAGTGATGACAACACCATCAAAATCTGGGATTTAGCAACAGGAGAGCAAATTCGGACACTGACAGGGCATACATTCTGGGTGCGATCGCTAGCTATTAGCCCTAATGGTGTGATTCTTGCCAGTGGCAGTTTTGACAAGACTATCAAAATCTGGAATCTGACAAAAGGGTACTCAATCCGCACACTGGAGGGAAATCATCAAACAGTAACAGCCGTGGCTATTAGCCCCGATGGTAAAACTTTAGCCAGTGCTAGCCGCGACCGTACCATTAAACTTTGGAATCTAACTACGGGAAAAGAAATTCGCACACTAGTAGGACATGCCAACACAGTTACATCCGTAGCCTTTAGTGCCGATGGTAAAATTGTTGCTAGTGGTAGCCGCGATCGCACCATCAAACTGTGGAATTCAGCCACAGGAGAAGAAATTTTGACATTGACGGGGCATACCAACACTGTGACATCTGTCACCTTCAGCCCTGATGGCAAGACTCTTGTCAGTGGTAGTGAAGATAATACTATTAAAATTTGGCAATTGTCTCAGTGAAGAGGAATTTTGACATTTCTCGATAGTTTGGAGCAGAAAAATACAGGTTCACAATTTTATGCGATCGCTGTGGAAATATTATCTTCAATTATCGGCATCTGTCATACCCGAAGACGTAATTTTCGATTTTATAAAGAAAAATTCTACCTTCTAGAATCGAGATTGTTTTAATGCGATCGCTGACTTCAATATTGCATAATTTGCCATGCTTGGTAATCTAACCTATACCAAAATGCTTATTTACTCAATCACTAATGCATCTTTAAGCGGATTTATATTTGCAGCTAAAGATTGATGCTGTTAGTGTCAGAACTTAATATGCTTTAGCTATTACTTGCAGCAATTCAATTGAGGAATGTGATCGTGAAACGCTTTAATGTCTCTAAAATTCTCGGAAGTACTGCTCTAGCTATCAGTTTGGCAACCTTACCTACAGTTCTGCCTGCTTCGGCTCAGACAACAACCACTAATGACGGAACTGTTACAAATACTACTACAGACACCTCTGCTACCGACAGAAATTATCGGGATGGCGATTGGGGTTTATTAGGCTTGCTTGGTTTATTTGGTTTATTTGGTCGTAAGAGCCGCAAAGCCGATGATAATGTAGCTTATCGTGACCCTAATGCTGTAGGCACTCCTGGCTCTCGTTCTAACTTTTAATAATGAGTTGCGTTCTAATTTTGCGTCAGTCCTAATGATAATTACGGTAAAAGCCTGCCAACGCAGGCTTTATTCGTGTGTATACATGATTGCAAGGCTTGGGGAGTCAGGGCGTGCCAAGTTTGCCCAATTGAATTGTTAATTGGATTTCTCAAAAATCAAATTGCCAAAGCAAAATGCGCTCCTAGTTTAGCTTTCAGAGCTTCACTGATGGTTATTTTTGCTAAATCTAGAGGCTGGCGATCGCTCTTAAGTTTACGTGCATCTACAATGACTGTAATATGATAATATTCTTTACGTACTCAGTATTTTAGAGGATGTTTTAAAAGTATTTTGCTGTGCTTTTAGGTACTTAATCTTCCCTAACCTTCATTAAAAAGGGAGGAACGGGAATCAAAGTCCCCTTTTGAAGGGAGATTTAGAAGGATCTAAAACGTTTTTATACCTAGATATAGGACTTTTAAAATATCCTCTAAGATGAGACAAAATATCATAATCTCTGCTTAAACCTGCGAATGTGGGTTTAATTTAGCATTTTTGTTGTCAAACAAGTATCCACACGACAACGTTATGATTAATATATTTTTCCTGCTCATACTATTTTCTTCACTTTTAGGGCGGATTAAATTTCCTGGAATAAATATTGGTATTCATTATTTATTACTTCCTGCATTTAGCTTTGGTATAATTAGTTTGTCTTTAAAATCTATACCAGAAGTTGTTAAAAAGCATAAAGTAATTTTAATATCTATAAGTCTAATGTATTTGTGGATGTGGCTTTCTTCATTCATGAGCCAATTTCCAATTATTGCTATTACTTATAGTCTCAAATACTCAACTTATTATATATTATTTTTTGCTTTTTTAGTGTTAACTTTTCAAAATACCAAAACATTATCTTTAACATTTTACTATCGTTGCATATTATATTTAATACAGATAATTGCACTTTTGGGTTTTTTAGAAGTTTTACTGCCCAACTACTGGATTTTCAAATTATTAAAGTTTCCCAGCTTTTATCCCGAAATTGGTTCAATTATGCAAAACCCTAATCAGTTTGGGGTAATAGTAGCTATTGGATTATGTTTAAGCTTAATTTTAGAAAAGCAAAATAAAATTTCTAAAATCGAATTATATATAAACGAATTAATTTTTATAATTTCCTTAACTTTCTCTGCTAGTGGAAATGGTTGGTTAACTTTCATTGTTGGCATGTTTCTTTTACTAATATATAAAATTATTAGTTTTAGAAAAATGATTTATTTAACTAGCTTTTTATCTTTATGCATTGTCACCATACCAGTCTCTACACAGAAAATTGGTTTGGTAGATAATAAAATATTTCCATTAATTAATTTATTTTCACAAAATTCAGATTTAGTAGCTCCAAATAAAAAAACCCTTACTACAATAATAAAAACAGGCTTATCAAGGTATGAAATATGGCAGGCAGCTATTAATGAAACTATTAAAAAGCCACTTACTGGTATAGGCATAGGAGTTTTTCCAGAACAGATAGGAATAAAAGTTTGGGGAGGTAAAGGTTATCATGCACATAATATATTTTTAAATGTGTCAGCAGAACAAGGAATTCCAGGATTATTACTCTTTACTAATTTTTTAAGAAAAATAGTATTTAAAGTTAAACATGCTAATTCTCTAGTTACTATTCCGATTCTGATGTTTTTAGTATCTCAAATGCCAGATTTTTTTACTGAAGACTATACTTTTACAACTCTTGAGTTTTATTTTATAGCAGCAGCTATTAATTATCGAAAAGATTTTATTATGCAATTAGAGCCTAAAATTATTCAGAGTTTTCAAAAAACCTATGAATGATAAACATCATTTTTACTTAATATTTCCCAATATATTTAATTTTAAGGGAGGTATTCAAGTGTACTCAACTTTTTTATTAAAAGCTTTACAAAATATATATATTGAAGCTGATTATGACGTATTTTTGAAATATGATAAGCGTAATTTAAGACAGCAGGAAAACTTGCAATTTTTAAGTTTAACAAAGTTCCATTATTTTGGAGATTTACCAAAATTATTGCAAACTATTTTATTTGCTACCAAAATAATTATTTTGGCTATTATCGAACGTCCTACTGTAGTCATATCAACTCATGTTAACTATACCATTGCTTGTTATATTTTAAAACTTCTCACTGGGATTCCTTACTGGGTAGTTGCTCATGGTTTAGAAGTTTGGGATATTAAAAACAATGCTATAAAATTAGCATTAGGAAACGCAGATAAAATTATTAGTGTTAGTAATTATACTCGCCAGCATTTGCTTCAATATAAAAACATTGACGCTGAGAAAATAGTAATTTTAACTAATACGTTTGATGCCAATAAATTTAAAATAAATCCTAAACCTAACTACTTGCTCAAGCGATACAATTTAACACATAAACAGCCTGTGATTCTAACGGTAACGCGCATGGGACGCATGGCAAAATACAAGGGTTATGATCAAATGCTTTATGCCTTACTTAAAGTGCGCCTGCATGTCCCTAATATTCACTTCATCCTTGTAGGCAAAGGGGATGATATACCTCGAATTCAAGCTTTAGTTAGTAAATTAAATCTACAAGATTGTGTCACTATAGCAGGATTTGTACCAGATGAAGAATTATGTGATTATTACAATCTTTGCGATGTTTTTGCTTTGCCTAGCAAAGGAGAAGGATTTGGAATTGTTTATCTAGAAGCGTTAGCTTGTGGTAAACCTGTGCTGGCGGGTAAACAAGATGGTTCCATAGAACCCTTAGCTGATGGGAAATTAGGATGTTTAGTTGATCCTGATAACGTTGAAGAAATTGCTGATAATCTAATTCAAATTCTGCAAGGTGATTACTATAACCCAGTAATTTACCAACCAGAATACTTACAACAAAAAACTATTGAAGCTTTTGATTTTACCCAGTTTCGTACAAGTTTAGCAAAAATAGTTGATGATTATTTAGTTACAATTTAAGGAAATGTTTTTTGTATAAATTTAATTGGTGAAAAATGGAAGATTCAGTGTTTGTTATATTCCTTGGCTTTGGCTTTATTTGGCTTTTGATGGGAGTTGTAGGTTGGATTGCGTTTTTAAAATCTGAGGGTGAGGAGATTAAGTTTGGTAAGTGGGGACTTATAGTTGCTATTCCAATCTTAATACCAATAATTGTTTCTCTGATTATTGGTATATTTTATAAGCATTGAAGAAAAGTTCAGAAGTCAGAATGGGCTAAATCTTAGCTATCCGCTAACAGGAGCCAGAATCAAGACGCTCGTTCCTCGCTAAGGGAACTCCAAAAAATAAATTATCCAATTTTTGGAATCAAAACGATTTTTCCTCTCTCTGCTCCCTGCTCCTCTGCCTTAAAAGCGATGAGATATTTTTTATTTAGAAGTCCCTAACGCTGTACATTAATTGCACCCCTAACTAAAATCACTGTACTTTCTACACCAGAGGCGATCGCTTCTGGAATATTACCTTGAATCGCCTGTTGCAACATTCCTTCTTGCGATGCTCCCAAAACTACAACATCATAACCTTCGGTTTTAACTAAGTTAATCACACCTTCTGCGACTGAATTAGCCTGGACTGGGAGAGCAACTACAGTACTGGACAACTTTTGCCGCCGCATCAAATGGCGGATGGCTTGTTCTGAAACTGACATATCTGGCTTGAATTCAAACGGCTTAAACACCTGTGTCAGATGAATTTGCGGATCATTTCCCAATGTAATTAAAGCCGGTAGCAATTTAATCGCCAGTGGAGAATTGGGGCCACCAGCCATCGGGACTAGCCAACGGTTGAAGAGGGGGCTGGGGACTGGGGACTGGGGAGTTTGGCCTAATTTTACTAATACTACTTCGCAGGTGGCTTGGCGAATTATGGTGTCTACAACGTTACCAAAAATCCGACCAGGGGTAGATGTAGCACCTTTCCATCCCATTAAAATTAGGTCGATGTGTTGTTCGCTGATCGTCTCTAAAATTGCCTGCGCTACATCGTGGGTAACTCGTATCTGCGTATGCAAGGGAATTTTCCACTTTTTAGCTAAGACTTCTGCCTGTCGTAGCAAGCGGCGACTTTTTGCCGTTCTTACCTGTGTTTCTGATGGGGAACTGTGGCGGGGTATCAGCATTACTTGCACACAATCTATTTCATAATGGCGATCGCGGGCAATAGCTGCTGCCATTTGTAATAAAATACCTGCTGTTTCGGGATTCGCTACTGGCACTAATAATCTACCATTGCCAGTGCTGGGCGATCGCGTTTGGTAAACTATATAAGAAGGTTCTGGTCGCAGTTTCGGAGTCCGGTTATCACAATTGAGATGACCTGCTTCTGCCCGAATAATATCTGCACGAGTAATAATTCCGATCAGTTTTCGTCCATCCACCACAGGTAAGCGACTGATTTGATAGCGATCGAGTAAATACAGTACATTGCTCAGGGTATGGATTGGTGTTACTGTCATCGGGACAGGCGTCATAATTTCTTTTAAGAAAATATCATTGGCTAGGTTGCGATCATGTATTTTTAGTAAATCTGATTGCGTCACAATTCCTACTAACTTGTTATCTTCCACCACAGGGAAACCGCGATGATGAGAACGAGCAAAGAACTGTTTTGCTTCTTCCAAGCTCATCTGTGCATCTAGAGTTTCTACCCGTTCTTGCATTACATCTTTTGCAGTTAATTTAGTTAATGCTCCTTCTATCGGAACTTCTTTGGTGAGAGTAATGCCTTTTAATTCCAAAAGTTTTTCATAAAGCGAACCAGGCACTACCTTATCCGCAACTAAGTAAGCTGCTACAGAAACAATCATCAAAGGTAGCACTAGATTGAAATCTGTAGTCATCTCAAACACAATCACAATTGCTGTGATTGGTACTTTAGAAACGGCGCTAAAAAATCCCCCCATACCCGCTAGCGCATAAGTAGCAGGAGAACCGGCTCCGGTGATGGATAACTCAAATACACCAATAATGTGACCTAAACAAGAACCCAAAATTAGACTGGGAGCGAATAATCCTCCTGGCGCACCTGAACCAAATGCTATGAGTGTGAGAATAAACTGTGCCGCAAAGGCGATCGCTGCTACTGTTGGATGGGAACCTCCAGTAATTAAAGACTCTCGTAAACCCGTATTATTCCGAAAGGATTCGGGAAGCATCGACACGACAACACCAGAGATCAATCCAGCCAAAGCTACCCGCAGTGGTAAGCTGAGATGTAATTTTCTATAAACTTTAATACTAAATATTAAGCCACGATCAAACAATGCACCCAATAAGCCTGCCAAAATACCCAATATCAGGAAAAAGGGAATTTCTGGAATAGAGAATTGGCTAGAAGATTGCATCAATTGCAGGTTAAGTGCAAGAGAGCCACCACCTAAAAGTCTGGATATCACCCCACCAATAAAGGAGGCGATAATCGCAGTACCCAGAGTCAATCCTGATAAATCTTGGAGTAGCTCTTCAACGATAAATAATACACCTGCGATCGGGGCATTAAAAGCAGCTGCCAAACCCGCACCCGCACCTGCTGCAATCATTTGCCGCCGATGATCTGGGGAAGTAGGAACCCAACGACTCAGCCCTGCTGCCAAACCTGCCCCTACATGAACGGTAGGGCCTTGTCGTCCCAGAGTCATACCCGAACCTATAACGATGATGGCACTGAGTAACTTCACACCTGCCACACGCCAAGATAATCTTATAGGTACATTGGCTAGACTTGCTTTAACTTGCGGAATACCGCTACCATAAGCCTCTGGTGCTAATCTATCCACCAACCATCCAGCCACAAATCCCAAGACAAGACCAATTGCTGGTAATGCCAGCCAAGGCGGTAAAAGGTGGGTAGTATGGACTCGCCATGTCCCCAACCATCCCGATCCTACTTTCAAAAATACCGCAGATAGGGCAGCAACCAAACCAATAACACAAGCTTCGGCGATCGCTAAACCTCTTCTAGGCTGCCACCATATGCGAAAGCGCTGATTCAGAATAGGAAGAGACATGATTTTTGGGGATTAGGAGATTAGGCAGGGGGGCAGGGGGGGCAGGGGAAGCAGGGGAGGCAGGGGAGGCAGGGGAGAATAATAACTCCTAACTCCTAACTCCTGCCCAATCCCCAATCCCCAATCCCCAATTCAATTACTTCTCCCGGTCGTGGATAGTCCTTCTACTATTAGAGATGGAGTATAACAAGAACCATTCCAATCAGCATCATTACCTAGTTTAACCAATTGCTTAAGGGCAGTGTAGACATTACCTGCAACCATCGTATCTTTAACGCGCCCAATTACCTGACCATTTTTGACGCGGTAGCCTAAATCAACATTGATTGAAAAATCTCCAGACATGCTGCCGTCACCGCCCAGCATTTGATCCACAATTATGCCATTATCCAGTTCTTGAATTAAATCTGGTAGTGATGCTGAACCTGGCTGGATCAGAAAATTAAATAAACCAGGGGTGGGATAGCTACCTAAACCAGGGCGAAAACCATTTCCAGTGGTGTCAGTACCTAGTTGGCGTCCGGTAGTGCGATCGCCATAAAAATGCTGTAAAATTCCGTTTTGGATAAATACTAAAAATTGAGTAGGAGTGCCTTCATCATCAAAAGGGCAACTATAAGGGCCGGCTTCTGGATCTTGGTAGAGGGTGAGACTGGGTGCAACTACTTCCTTACCCAAACGTTCTCCCCAAGGGGAAGCTACTTCTAAAACTCGCTTGCCATTCAAAGCTTCTTGCACAGTGCCCCAAAGCATATCAGCAGCTTTAGAAGTGAACAAAATCGGGACGCGACCATTAGGAGATGAGACATTTTCTCCGGCCCAAACTAACCGTTGTAAAATTTGGTTAGCTAATATTTCCGGGTGGAGTTCGCCCCGCTTAGTTTGGCCATCGGCAACACTTAAAAAATCATCACCGCGCACCCATTCGGCCGATATATAGCAATTGAGGGTAGTATCAGTGTAATAACAATCTAAACCTTTAGTGTTGACTATTCTGGTAGTTTCAGCATCACATTCCCAGTCACCATTGCAAACAACATCGGGATTGGCATCGCGGATGAGTGCGATCGCTTCTTTGCCCCAGTCTACCAAAACTTCTATCGGCACACTTTCGCCTAAATCTGGGTAAGCGGGCCCAGAGTTAGAGCTTAATTCTACTGTTTCAGGTAGATTCAGTTGACTTAGAGCCAGAGCTTTTTCCACCATTACTTCGGCTAGGACAGAACCGTAAGCCACCGTCAGTCCCGGACACCCGTTTCGCCAAAGTCGTAGTGCTGTGCCTTCAGATTGGTTAGTTTCTAGCTGCTTGAGTCGGTTTGCCTCAAAAAACACTGGACGAGAAAGCGATCGCGACTGATACACCTCAGCAGCTTCTGCTCCAGATTTTATAGCTAGTTCCAGCAGCTGTTCTGCTAGTGTATCTTGTGACAAATTTTCAGAACCCATGACTCTTAGTGCAATTGTGGATTTTGAACCGCATATCAACGCTGTCTTAAGAAAAGTGCGACCGTCAAAAACCGACGATTAAACTTTCTACGTGATGAACGCAGATAACTATCCAAAAATCATCAGCGTTTCTTACAGTTACGATTTGAAACCACAGATCAACACTGATGGACGCAGTTAATTATCCCAAATCATTGCCATGTCTCAACTAGTCATTCGTCATTCGTCATGAGTCATTAGTCATTAGTCATTAGTTAGGAGTTATGAGTTAGGAGTTATGTATGAATTATTATTCTCCCCATCTCCTCTGCCCCCCTGCCCCCCTGCCCCCCTGCCCTTTTTCAAAGATTCACCTCTTGCAACAGCCAAAAACCAGCAAAAGCTTCTGCTTTAGGATCAGACTGTACACCGATAAAATGCACTCCGTTAGCTTTTTGCTTGGCTTCTTCAAAACCTTTAGCTTCTGCTAAAAGTTGAGGTTTTTTGATATTTGCCACAATCCAGCTTTCGGTTACACCAGTTTCTAAAAGCAATCTCGCCTCAACGCTAGTATCAAATCTTAAGAAAGCCAATTCCAAACCAGACATCCAGCCTGCCAAGGGCAACGCTCTTGGTGAGAAAATTAAAATCCCAGGAATCCGGGTTTCGGGTGAAACTTTCGCCAACTCTATGGGGAAAGCTTCACCAAAGCCAATTTCCCACTCTGGCATTTCTGCCAAATCCGCAGCATCTAAGGTAACAAATACCCACTGCTGTCCTTCCAAAGCATCTGGTAAACGTTGCGGCAAAGGTTTTTCTAAGCGGACTGAGGGATTAGCCCCCCCTTGATACCCTGTCTCTTGAGGATACACTTCCTCCATGCGCTGTTCTAACCATTGGTTGAGAACCAAAGTACGGCGGCTAGGCTGGGCGGGAATACCTAAGTCTTGGCAGGCTTTAGTAATCATGTTGTTCATTTGGCGGCGGAAAAAGCGGATTTTAATTGGTGCTTTTCCAGCTTGGTTAATAGCTTCCTGTAATGCTGTCCGCAACCAGCCCGAATTTACCTGGGTACTGGGACAATATTGAGCATAGTGAAACAAAGAATCTACTTTTGTACTGATATCTAAGGCGCTTTCGCAGACTAAGACTTCCCAAACTTTTTTCTGATTATCGTCCAAAATCGGACGGGAGTAAAAATCGATTTCCCAAATACTGCCCATGTTTTGCGGTAAAAATCTGGCTGTTATGTTTTCTTGATATGTTGATCATACGAGTCTTAGGGCAGCAGGGGAATAAGGGAGTGGGGAGTGGGGGAGGCAGGGAAGGCAGAGGGAGCACGGGAGACAAGGGGACAAGGGGCAGGGGGAATTTTTATAGTGATAGGGTTTGGCGATCGCTGTAGGGAATCATGGGTTATGCGGTTTGTGGCGACGGCGATCACACAATAATAGCCGTGAGAGTATCAAAGAATCTTCCTCATTTTCCACGGTTGATCCAAACGCCTCTAAGTCCAGCTGCTTTAGCTCCGTGGTAATCTTCTACAACGCTATCGCCAATATGCCATGCTGCCTCTGGGGAACATTTATGTTTATCTAAAGCAATAGCAAAAATTTGAGGATCGGGTTTAGCTGCACGTACCTGCGTAGAAATGGTGACGGAGGTAAAAAACTCTCTCAATCCCAAACCTTGCAATACTGAGTAAATCCGAGAATCAAAATTCGACAGCACCCCCAAGGTAACTCCCAACCGCCGCCAGTTGATTAAAGCTGGTACAACATCAGGATAAACAAACCACGGTTCGGCAGTACCAAAGTGGATGTAAAGTTCGCTAAAAAAAGCTGAAAAATCAGAAAATTCCTTAAGAACTCCAGCACTTTCAAAAGTGTTCAGGGCAATTATCCGCCACCAATCAAACTCGCGCTGGGGAATATCTTGCAGTTCTGCATCTGGAAATATAGGCGGCGGCGCTGCTTTAAAGCATTTGATGAAGGCTGTATTCAATGTTTCGGCTGAAACTGTAACGCCAAATTCCTGGGCTATCTGACTATAAACTTCGCCTACACTACCTTTGACATCGAAGAGTGTACCCACAGCATCTAAAAAAATAACTTTCGGTTGTTCCATCAAAGTTTGATTGAATTGGGAGTGGGGATTGGGGACTGGGAAGAGTCACTAATGACTAATGACTAATCTTAAGTTACTTAGAAAGTGTTTCTATGATCGGACGAACTAGCCAATTAAAACCAACTTTTAGTTGATGGTCTAAAGTTGGCAATCTATATAAATAGGCAATCCGCCGGGCGACGGATGCCAAGGGCCCATCTAGTTTAATTCCCAAACCTGTAAGAGTGGCGTTGTCTATTCCTAGTGCCATCATTTCTCCTAACTGTTGATAACGGAAGGGAAGCAGGGGGCGGTTGGTCAAACTTGCCCAAATATTCCAAGCAGTATAATCGGCTTCTTGGAAAGCCGCTTGTGCGGTGGCGGGGACTTGTTGTCCTTCAATATCATGACAGTCTGCTAAATCTCCCAAGGCAAAGATTTCAGGATGATCAAGGACTTGCAGATTAGATGTAGTAATGATTTGACCACGCTGGTTTTGCTTGAGAGGAAGAGATTTCACTACAGGCGCAACCCTAGTTCCCACAGTCCAAATTACCAAATCTACGGGAATCGTGTCTAATTGGTTTTTGTACTCTAGGGAGATGGAATTTTGCTCTATTGATTCGACTTTGGTTTCTAAATCAATAAACACGCCACGGGCTTCTATTGCTTTTTTTGCTGCTTCCCGGTTAAACTCTGGGGAAGTTCGCAAAATTTGGTCAGCAATTTCAATGATCCGAAAGCGTCCTTTTTCACCTAGTCTGTCGGCTAACTTACAGGCTAACTCTACACCACTGTAGCCAGCCCCAATAATTGCCACCCGAATTTTATCAGCATCCGATTCTTCTAAAAATCGCAGGCGTTCTTCCAAACGATACACATCAGAGATTGTACGGAATGGGTAGGCGTAGGATGTTGCACCAGGGACTAAATCTAGCGGTGTCTCACCTCCTAGTGCTAACACTAAGCGATCATAAGGGATTTCCGGCCCTTCATGTATATTCACCCGTTGCTGGTCGATGTCAATTCCAGACACAACCCCTTGATAAAAACGTACCCCTGTGCCTTGTAACACTTCTTCAAAGGGTGGGGCAATTTCCCAGGTTTGCAGTTCGCCAGTGAGTAATTCGTAAAGTAAAGGAGAGAATAGGAAGCGATCGCTTTGATCTACCAGAACAATTTCGGGTTTTTGCGTAGATTCCCAAGGTAACTGGCTTAAGCGCAAGGCTGTGTAGAGACCACCAAAGCCTCCGCCAAGGATACAAATTCTAGAAGTTTGTTGAGTCATTGTTTCTATCTATGGGACGGTCAATGCTAGCTGGGCAACTAACTTCAGTCTAGTCAGTTAAAGCGGACTTTTCAAAATCCCATTAAGTTTTTCATTAGTCATTTGTTATTAGTTACAGTTATCTAACTGGAGATTCGCTAGAGTTAAGGGCTAACAGGCAACGGCTAAAAGGAGTTAAAGAGATGGAAATTAAGCCAACTGACCCATCGCTAGCACTCATGGAAATTCCCCCTGGCTATCTCAACATTATGGGTTACGTTGATCAGTCAGAAGTTAATGGCCCTGGTTGTCGTGCAGTCATTTGGGTACAAGGTTGTCTGCGTGAGTGTCCTGGCTGCTTTAATACTAACTCTTGGTCATTTGAAGCTAACCAATTGATTGCTGTTGATACCCTTGCCGAGAATATTCTCAGCAATCCCCATAACAAGGGTGTAACGTTCTCTGGTGGAGAACCCTTTTGGCAAGCAACTGCACTAGCGTCTTTAGCTCGTAAAGTAAAAGCTGCTGGATTAAATGTAATGTCTTTTACTGGGTTCACTCTCAAGCAACTCCAGTCTCAATCAGCACCGCCAGGTTCCCAAGCTTTATTAGAACAACTTGATATTTTGATTGACGGGCCTTTTGTACAATCTCTAGCAATTAATTCTCCTAACTCTCCAGTCTCTTCTAGTAATCAACGGGTTCGAGTGTTAAACCCGGCTTTCCAAGACCAGATTACCTGGGCTAGCGATCAGATAGAAATCCACATTCTCAAGGATGGTGGCCGTATTGTTACTGGCTACCAAGGTGGGTTGGAATTGACGTAGTAGGGCATGGGGCATGGGAAGTTAAAACTTGAAAGTTCACCTTCTGAGGCTCGACTTTGACCTTCTGAGGCTCGACGTTGACCTTCTGAGGCTCGACGTTGACCTTCTGAGGCTCGACGTTGACCTTCTGAGGCTCGACTTTGACCTTCTGAGGCTCAAGTTCAACTTTTAACTCTCCTTCCCTCGTGGCCAATATCCAATGCATCTGTATTTGAGACAGATTATATTTAAAAAAAATACATATCTAAATTTGACTAAACCATTTCAGACAATTTTTACTGAACACCGGGTACTTTGGGCTGTTTTACTCCTGAGTGCAGCACTGGTGCTAACGCTAGCGCTGTCGCTTTCTCAAGGAGCAGTACCTTTAAGTATGTCGGAATTTTGGCAAGCCCTTCTCCGGGAAGGCGATCCAGTTAAACAGACAATTCTCTGGGATTTGCGGCTCCCACGCATTACGGCTGCTCTGATTGTCGGCGCAGCTTTGGGAATGTCAGGAGCATTGCTGCAAGGGATGTTACGCAATAGTCTTGCTGATCCATTTATTTTGGGGATTTCAGCAGGTGCAGGATTAATTGTGATTCTAATGATTGTGTGGCAAATATTCCCGATCGCAATTCCTTTAGCTGCGTGGATGGGAGCAATTTTAACTTCTGCGATCGTTATTTTGCTCGGTCATGCGGGGTCAGGAATTTCTGTTGAGCGGTTGATTTTAGGCGGAGTGGCGGTAAGTTCTTTATTAGGCGCTGTCCAAAGCACATTGCTACTTTTAGCTGAAGATGGTCAAATTCAAATTGCGCTGAGTTGGCTGGTTGGTAGCCTTAATGGACGGGGTTGGCAAGAAATTGCGACGGCTGGGCCTTATATCATCGTTGCATTGCTAGGGGGATGCTTGCTGGCGCGATCGGTAAATGTGCTGGCTTTGGGGGATGATTTGGCTGTGGGTTTGGGGGTTTCGTTGACGCGATCGCGTCTGTTAATAGGTGGTGTCGCCACTTTATTAGCCGCAGGTGCAGTTAGCATCAGTGGCTTAATTGGATTTGTTGGTCTTGTTGTCCCTCACGGTGTCCGCCTTATCGTTGGTACAGATCATCGGTTTGTTTTGCCGCTTTCCGCCCTTGCGGGTGCATGGTTACTTACTTTTGCAGATTTACTCTCTAGATTAGGAGCAGTAGAACTACCAGTAGGCTCCGTCACTGCCTTGCTAGGTTCACCGCTATTTATCTGGTTACTTTATCGTCGTTCTGCTGGGTTTAATAAATTTTGAACTAACAGGATGTTTGAAAAGTCCTCTTTTGGGTATCCAAAGTTTTAGATCCCTAGTTTTAATAGCATTTAGCTAAGTTTGCTCATTTTGGTCTGTTCGCAGAACAATAAAAATTGCTGGTGTATTCACTACAACAGCAACAAGCAGAATGATCAGTTTTGGTTTATTTACCTCTTCTATTTTAGCATAGACAAAGGTGTTTTTTATTTCAGGCAATATCTAAATATAATGTCTGCTTAAAGACTTACAGATATTGTTTCAAGATTTCACAGCTTCAGTTTTAAATTAATTTTTTCTCGCGCATACATCATACTTCAAGTAACTTTCAAACTAATATATTGTGACAAATTGTAACAGTTATTATTTGCAAAATTAACTTTTTGCAGCTTTCACATGCAAAGTAATGAAAAGTAGGTTTTTTAGGGGATGTTTTAGTAAACTCAATTATCCTATGAACTTGCATTTACGCCAATGACCCCCATGATTATTAAGCCGATAGAAATGAGTTTGATAAGTGTGGCAGATTCACGAAACCAAATAATACCAATAATAGCAATTAAGATAGTTCCCAATCCAGCCCAGACAGAATAAGCCACACTCACTTCAAGTTTCTTGAGAGCAAGAGTCAAAAAAGTAAAACAAAGTCCATAAAAAACAACTATTAATATGGAAGGGACTATTTTAGTAAATCCTTGCGATAACTTCATGCAAGTTGTGCCTGAAACTTCAAATAGGATTGCGGCAATAAGGTAAATCCAACTTGTTGACATATATATTATCAGCAGTTTCTAAGTAATCTATTATTGTTTTATCTCTGTGAAATGAAAAAAATGCAACATAATTATTATCATTATTCGCGTGAATCTACTAAAAATTTGTAGGATACGCTACGCATTGCAAGCTTTAAGAGGATATTTTAATAGTCTTATTGTCAATATTAAAATTTTTGGATTACCTAAAGCCACAGTGAAATACTTTTTAAACAATCTTTAATATTAGGGATGCGGGTGACACTTCTATCAATATTTTAAATAGAATTGCTATATTTCAAGTCTGCTTTTGCCGAACTTACCGAACCCTAATAGTTCAGTTTACCGTACATTTATAGTAAAGAAATCTTGGTTCGGCAATCATCATTCTTCAGGTGATAAAAACCGAATTTACCCCACTCTTATTTTTAAATACTATAAGAACAAAGAAAGGAATCAAATCCTCCAATCCTTAAATAGCAAAGATACTGGTTATCCGAAGTAGAGATATGACATTAGTACGTTTGAACCCCTGGCAAGAATTTAACGCAATACAACGCCAAATCAATCGTTTATTTGATGAAGATATGCCAACTGCATTGTCAGATAAAGGTTTATCTAGAGTTCCGGCTGCTGAGTTAAAAGAAACCGAAGATGCAATCCATCTAAAGCTAGAACTTCCAGGAATTGAAGTTAAAGACTTGGATTTGCAAGTTACAGAAAAAGCTGTATACCTTAGCGGTGAGCGGAAGTCTGAAGCAAAATCTGAAGATAAAGGTGTGATTAAGAGCGAATTCCACTATGGTAAATTCCAACGTGTAATTCCTTTACCTGCTCGGATTCAAAATACCAATGTTACGGCAGATTATAAAGATGGCATCTTGAACCTGACGCTACCCAAAGCTGAAGAAGAAAAGAATAAAGTTGTCAAAGTTAATCTAGCATAATCTGGATAATTGCAACTTTATATCTGCTAGCTATCTATTAAACTAAATAAAAGGCGCTCTCCAAAAGGGGAGCGCTTTTTAGTGTGAATTACTCAGCCTATACAGATTTATAGGAAAGTGCAAAATTTTAAATCTTTTATAGTGTGTTATACACCACTACAGATTTTTGGTGCGCTAGGACGAAAATTATAACGCACCCTACAAAAGTTGCTCTTTATTAAATCCACATTTCTTAGTTAACCGTTAAGGGCTTCTTCTTGATGGGTTTCGATAACGCAATCAGAAGTGGGGCGGGCAACGCAGGTAAGAACCCATCCTGCGTCAATTTGATCGTTGTCTAAGAAGTTCTGATCTGATTGGTCAACTGTACCTGAAATCAGCTTCCCGGTACAGGTAGAGCAAGAACCAGCGTTACAGGAATAAGGCAAGTCAAGATCATATTCCTCGTTAGCGATCTCTAGGATGTACTCATCATCAGGAACGTCAATTACTTGTTCACCATCTGGGGTCTTTAATGTGACCTTATAAGTTGCCATGTAACAAATCCCTAATTCATATAAACTCCATTTTCGATACTACGGGTTTATGTGCAGCTAGTCTAGAGTTTATTGTGGTTGATTTATTTACATCCTTAATAAGCGCTTAGTGTGAACTGGAAGTTAGAGTAAAAAATTCTGCGATCGCTTCAGCAAATCCCTCAAATGAACTATAATCTTTAGCCACGATGGAGACATTCACACCCAATTTTCGCGCATTAGCAGTTGTATAAGGGCCAAAACATGCAATTATACAGCGTTCATAATCGCTTTGCGAGTTGAACATTGTTAAAAAGCTTTCTACTTCTGCCGTGCTACTAAAGGCAATTACATCGATTATTCCTTGACGAATCAAATTTAATTCAATACTGTAGATACTTGTATTTAAGCCCTGTGTAATATATGTGGGTACACGAGTTACTTCTATGCCCAATTGCTGCAAATCGGTAATCAAATTGGGTACAACATCAGGCTCAGGCAAACCAACAACTTCTGGAGCCGGGATCAGTACCTTTTTCTCGTGAATTTGCGGAAGTTTCGCTAATTCAGCCACAATTCCGGCTGGGCTAGATTCTGTAGGAATTAAATCTACTTTGTTACAAAAAGATAATAAACTTTCTGCATCTTTTCCTAAAGCACATAATTGACATTTTTGCACCACAGATATAGGAATATTTAAATCATTCATCCGGTGAAAAAATGCAGTGATACCATTTCTACTTGTAAAGATAATCCAATCAAATTCACCTATATGGTATAGCGCAGTATCTAACTTAGTGTAGTTTGATAAATAGCAGGTTTCGATAGTAGGCATTAAAACAGGTAAACCACCTTGCTTGATGATTTGTTCAGATAACCTATAAGCATAATTTCTCGGTGCTGTGACTAAAATTCTTTTCCCATATAGAGGTAATTCTCTAGATGCAGTGAGCAAGTTGATTTCTCTTGATTGGGTGTGCATTTGTTTATCTGCCATTTCATTGCTATTCAAGCTTAGAATGCAATACGCAATCAAGCGGACATGATATTACTCTTGTCAAAGTTTGATTTTTGACTTTTGATTTTTGACTTTTGACTTCCGCCTTGCGGCACTAGCCATTTTTCTAGGATGAATTCTCCCCATTTTTCCGATGTTATCTGGGTTGGTAAAACGGCAAGATATGAACATCTAAGAACGTTTGCACAAAAATATTATGTCTTCATTACTGGCTTTATCCAACAGTTTAGCTGATACCGTAGAACAAGCTGGAAGTGCTGTGGTTGCAGTTAATGCGGGTACTCGTGTTTCTCCAAGTGGCATTCACTGGCGTAATGGCATCATTGTTACTTCTGATGAGTCACTCCAGCGTTATGACGACATCACCATCACTTTATCAAATGGTAGTACTGCACCAGTAACGCTCATCGGTCATGACTCAAGCACTGATATTGCTGTTTTTAAGCTAGAAAATCTAGAAATTCCTGTGGCAAAAGTTGGCGATGCCAAAACGCTCAAAGTTGGTCATCTCGTGTTAGGACTGGCAAGAGGTAGCGAAGGTGATTTAAGGGCGGCGATGGGTGCGGTGAGTGTGGTTAGCGGTGCTTGGCGGAGTATGAATGGCGGGAATATTGACCAATTTATCCGCCCAGACATCACCCTTTACTCTGGTTTTGCAGGCGGGCCGCTCGTAGATGCTGCTGGTTTTGTTGTAGGCATGAATACATCGGGGCGGCGTGGTACTGCTCTGACTATTCCCACTGCTACAGTCGATCGCGTAGTTGACCAATTAGTAGCAAAAGGACGCATTTCTAAAGGATACTTGGGTGTAGGAATGCAACCTGTACGCTTACCTAAGAACCTGAAAACTGCTCTCAATTTAACTTCTGCAACTGGGGTAATTGTCGTTAATGTTGAGTCTTCTGGGCCGGCTGACAATGCAGGTGTGCTGCTTGGCGATGTTTTGGTAACATTCGATGGCGTAACTGTGAGCGATACAGGTGATGTATTAGCGTTACTCAATAGTAGCGATCGCATTGGTAAAACTGTCAAAGTGCAAGTTGTCCGGGGTGGAGTATTAGTTGATTTAGCGATCGCAGTTGGCGAACGACCTGTGTAATTCGTAATTCGTAATTCGTAATTCGTAATTTGGAACTCGGACGTTGAGCCTTTGAACTTGGAAGTTGCACCTTTTTACTCGAACGTTGAGCCTTTGAACTCGGAAGTTGCACCTTTTTGCTCGGACGTTGAGCCTTT
>NZ_JAVRBS010000020.1:142046-152628 GCF_034531155.1 Nostoc sp. ChiVER01
CTCGGACGTTGAGCCTTTGAACTCGGAAGTTGCACCTTTTTGCTCGGACGTTGAGGCTCTGAACTCGGAAGTTGCACCTTTTTGCTCGAATCGTCATTAGTCATCAGTCATTTGTGTTTCTAAGGACAAAAGACATCACTAGATTCTACTTTGACATAGGGAAAAATTACATAACATGGCAAACACAACATTAACTAACATCGCTGCTGAATTAACAGAGGTAGCTGCTAAACTACGCGATCGCACTGTCAAAGTAAAAAGCGGCTCTTTAGGAGTCGGTTCTGGTGTAATTTGGCAACCTGACGGACTAATTATTACTAATGCCCATGTTGCAACCAGCAATCGCGCAACTGTGGAATTGGCAGACGGCAGGGTATTTGATGCAGTGCGGACACAATTTGATCCACAGCAGGATTTAGCAGCCCTGAAAATTGTCGCCACTAATTTAACTGCTGCAACCATTGGTAATTCTGAGGCGCTACGAGTGGGTGAATTAGTTTTAGCAGTGGGTAATCCCTTTGCTGACAGTGGTGCTGTGACAACTGGAATCATTTATGCAAATAATCCACGGGCTGTTATGGCTGATTTGCAGCTATATCCTGGAAACTCTGGGGGGCCACTTGCCGATTGTCAAGGACGAGTTGTGGGAATTAATACGATGATTGTTAATGGTTTGGCTGTAGCAGTTCCCAGCAACACCGTTGAGCGTTTTTTACAGGGAAATAGCCGTCCGCAACTGGGAGTTACACTGCAACCTGTGCTTTTAAGTAGTCGTAGCTTAGGTTTATTGGTGTTGTCAATTCTACCTAACAGTGCGGCGGAAACTGCTGGTGTACAAATCGGCGATGTTTTAATTGGAGTTTCGGGGCGATTATTCACTACTATGAATGATTTAACTAAATATCTCCATGACAGTAAAGGTTCTGTACCGCTACAACTCCTACGCGGTGGGAAGCAATTCGTAATTTATGTTGACGTGCAGTCTGGGAAAACTGCTGTGGAGGCGACATGATCCGGGTGATGGTAGTTGCCACTTCCCCTGTAGTACGGGCAGGGCTATCAGCTGTGGTAACTACCAATCCTCGGCTAACGGTTGTGGGGAGTGCATCCGATTTGGATGTATTGGCGAGTGAAGTTGGGCAATTACAACCAGATGTGGTGCTGGTAGATTTGAGTGGTAATCTTCAACAATCGGTGTGGGAAAAATTGCTGGTTATTCAAGAACAGCAATATCCATTAGGAATGATCGTCATTGTTGAGGAACTCGACAGCATTGATTTAGAGACGGGGTTACGTTCTGGTATCCGGGGGATATTGCCCAGCACTAGCACAGAGTCAGAAATTGTTGCTGCTGTGGAGGCGATCGCTTTTGGTTTGGTGGTGCTACACCCGGATGCTATAGAATTACTATCTATCCGAGAAAAAGTGGTGGCAAATCCCGTACAAACCTTGACACCACGCGAGATAGAGGTTTTAGGTATGCTTGGTTCTGGGTTGGGGAATAAAGCGATCGCTAAAAACTTGCACATTTCGGAGCATACCGTCAAATTTCATCTCTCATCCATTTTTCAAAAGCTCAGTGTCTCCAGCCGCACCGAGGCTGTTGCTGTGGGTGTGCGACTGGGTTTGATTATGCTGTAAAAGCCATGTCCCGTAAGAAATTTCAGTTCCTTGCTAATAGCAAAAGTCTTCTTTTGATGATTAAATATAGCCAAAAATCTTTAGTCTACTTCAGTAGACTTTAGCTAAAAGCCAAAGAACTTTAGTTCTAGGCGGGTGAGTCAGCCAACGGTTAAGCTATTTCTAGGCTTTTGTGACACTTATGTAGGACTTACGCACACTCTACGAATTCTCGGCGCTCTTGGCGTCTTGGCGGTTCGAGAAATTAAGCTTTTTAGCAATTTTTGCGTAAGTCCTATTATGAAAAATATGGTTTTTAACCTTTACTCATATTTGGTATTTCTTGTCAATGCTTAAGTGCTATATTCATTTGAAAACTGCTGTCAATCAAATAATGACATAAAGCCTTCAATAAGGTGATGCTGTATGTATCACATTTGATGCATCACTTATATGAACATTTTAATGCTCTCTTCCACCTTTCCCTACCCACCAACGCGCGGGGGAACCCAAGTCAGGACATTTAATTTACTTAAATATCTCAGTCAACGCCATAGTATTACCTTGGTAACTCAACGCGAGAGCGATGTTACAGATGCAGAAGTAGCAGAATTACGCGATTGTGTAGATCATCTAGCCATTTTTGAACGTCCGCCAGATTATGCAACCACCGGAATATTAAAGAAAATACAGCGATTTAGTAAATTTTTGCAACAGGGAACACCACCAAGCGTACTCAACCGCTACTCAGTTGAGATGCAAACATGGATTGATAACTGGGTGGAAGCGGGAAAATGTGATGTAATTACCTGCGAACATAGCGTCAATGAAATTTATGTACGTTCGCATTTTTCCAAACAACTAAAAACTATAGTTAATATTCATAGTTCAGTTTACGCTACTTGTCGAAACCAACTCTCAACGGGAATTTCAGAAAATTCCCTCAGAGACAAAATTAATCTGCCACTTTTGCGACGTTATGAGCAAAACTACTGTGCTAAATTTTCGGCAATTGTTGCGACAACAGAAGAAGATAAAATTCAACTACAAGAATTTAACCCCAATAGTGAAATTACAGTTATTCCCAATGGTGTAGATTTAGTTTCTTTCCCCAACCGTACCACCGATCCAGGTGGACACCGTTTAATTTTCATCGGTGCAATGGATAATTTAGCAAACATTGATGCTGTCTGCTTTTTCAGCAACGAAGTTTTGCCAGAAATTCAAAAATTGTATCCTGATGCAACTTTCGATATTGTCGGTTCTCATCCGGTGTCAGAAGTTTTAGCACTTGCTCAAAAACCAGGAATTAATGTAACTGGGCGTGTACCTTCGATGGTAGAATACTTACATAAATCTACCATTTGCGTTGTACCCATGCGGACTGGGTTTGGCATTAAAAATAAAACTTTAGAGGCAATGGCAGCTGGTGTACCGATAGTAGCTAGCGATCGCGGTTTAGAAGGATTAGCCGTAGATGGTGCTAGTCATCCATTGCGGGCATTACGAGCAAATAAACCGACAGAGTACATCACCGCAATTAGTCAACTTTTTGAGCATCCACATCTGCGTTCAGAATTGTCTCACAAAGGCAGACAACTAGTAGAAACAGAATTTACTTGGGATATTGCTGGTAAAAGTTATGAACAAGTGTGTCTTAAAAGAGATTAATACTAATTCGTAATCAGCTACTTTAACGTAATTAGCACACACATAAAAATGCTTAATTTAACAAGTGCTGAGGGTTTAAGTCCCCTGTCTCTACAGGCAGAAGGTTTTGGGTCGGGGTCTAAATCCCCGTCACAAAACTTAATTATGAATTACGAATTACGAATTACGAATTACGAATTACGAATTATTTAATAGAGATCCCACCACTAGCTTCTAGATAAATTTTAATTGTGCCTTATTGTCGGTGTGGGAGAGATGTATGTAGAGACGTTGCAATACAATGTCTCTACATCGGCTATAAAAATTATCTTATCTAAATCGGATTGGTTCAAGGTTAGCTTGTAAAGAAACACATCAATTATTGTCGTATTTAGTTGAAGCACCTAACACAAGTAATTTCTTATGCTTAGGTTTCTTTTTATTTTTGAGAGTAGTCAAATAATTATCAACGTAGCGAAAAGCAGCTGCACCATCGTAATCAGCAATGGCTATCGCTTGTAAGAAAACCTTTGAAGGAATTTCAAACCCTAAAAATTTTTCTGTTAAAATTAACAAATCTTTATCTGTGGCAGGAAAAGTAGTTTCTTCTACCTCTTCTGGATCGGAAAATATATCTTCAATTAATGCTCTGTACATTTTGTACCTCCCCAAAAGCATAAGACGCAAAGCCTGTGATAAAGTTTAGTTGCTGATCGCGAGTTTGTAAGTTCAGTGGGAGTTCACTACCAGCACATCCTATCTCCCGCAAAATTTCCAAACAATAAGCACCGAGTTGAGTGGATGGAGCAAGCTCCAATTCATGAGCTACTTCTAGAGCCATCTCCAGATTGATTTGGATAACCGTCTTTACAGGGTTGGTCATAAACACGCCCTAATAAACTGGATGCTCTAAGTTTTGATCACAAGTTCAAATAGCGTAACGGTGTTTTTGCGGATTTTATGAAGAGGCGAAAATAAGATATCAGCGCATTTGCGGTAATGTATCCGAAATTATGCAAATAAGTCTGAGATGCGATCGCTGTTTGCATAGAAGACGTTGACGTACTCCTTAAGTGTCTTCCTACGCGCAGCCTGTCGTAAATAAGATAAGTGTAACACTTATCTTATGCAGTACACATGCATTGTGATGTGCATTAATGAAAGCTGTTTCAGTCCATGTCCCAGAAGACACTGAAGTTACTTGTTAACAAGCCATACAAAATAAATGTCAGTAGATTTCCTATCTTGTCCCCTGACAGCTTGCTTATTTTTGTTAGGTATAATCTCAAGACTGGTTAGTAGATTTCCTACCATATTTTTATTGATATTACTGCTAATGTGCCTAATGCATCCTCAACACCTAATTTTGTTCAAAGATTTAAATAGGAATCCTATAGCAAAAAGCTGAAACAACCTATTGACTTTGATGCACACGATAAATAGTTTGTAAAGTACATAACTCCTAATATTATTAATTCTCAATATTTACAACACAATAATGCATTTTTGGGAAAACCGAATCCTTATGCATGTTTAGTTGAGCAAATATATAAAACAACATTAATTATGTTTGAGGTGATTTCATCAGAAATTTATAATTCAAGACCTTGTATTATGTAAGTATTACAACGATCAAGTACATTTCATTTGTAAAGCTAGAAAGGTGTATATTATGCCCATTGAGCTAATAAATACTCCTGGTATAAGTGATGCCAGTAGCAATGATATCTATGATGTTAATAACACCATAACATCTCAATTTTTGTCTGGCTCATCTTTGATTAAGGATAACACCATAGATGGTGGAGATGGCTCAGACAAATCTTCGCCTATAGTATTTAGCAGCAACAATTCCATAATCAATGGTGAAAATGGTAATAACGTTTGGTCTCAATTATCTATCATCGACAACACCCTAGATGCGTCTCAATCTTCCGGGGTATCTATCACCGCAGACCTAGAAGCCCAAACTGTCTTTTTTAATGACGTTACTGTTTCAGAAACACAAACAATCAATGTAGTCAACATTGCCAATGTCATTGGCACAAATGAAGCTGACAGCATTAAAGGCGATAGTCAAAATAATCAATTAACTGGTCTAGCTGGTGATGACCTAATTGATGGTAGAAGTGGCAATGATGTGATTGATGGTGGACTAGGCAATGACACGTTGATAGGTGGTGCAGGCGATGACACCTTCATCGGTAGTAGCGGTAACGACAGCATCAATGGCGGAGATGGCTTGGATACAGTAGACTACAGCAAACTAGGTCAAGCCATCACTCTCTCAGGTGTAGGGACAATTATCAAAACTGGTGGATTTGGAACAGATCAAGTCTTTCAAGTAGAAACAGTTATTGCTGATCCTACTGTTGCTAATAACACCATAGATGCGTCTCAATCTTTGGCTGGAGTATCTGCCACTGTTAACCTAGAAACCCAAACTATCTCTGCCAATAACGTTTCTGGTTTGGGAACATTAACATACAAGGTAATTAACTTTGACGATTTCTCCGGTACAAATGAGGCTGACAGCATTACTGGCGATAGCCAAAATAACCTATTAGTGGGTAATGCTGGCAATGACACCATTATTGGTGGCCTAGGTAATGACGTTCTTACAGGTGGTCTTGGTGCAGATAACTTTACTTTCAACAGTGCTAACGAGGGTGTTGACATCATCAAAGATTACAACTTTGTTGAGGGCGACGTAATCCAAGTTTCTAAACTAGGGTTTGGTACTACTAATAGTAGCGATTTTACTTACAACGCCTCTACTGGTAACTTGTCTTTCTTAGGAACTCAACTTGCCTTCGTTGAAAATCTTTCATCCAATGTAAATATTCAGTTGGTGTAAAATTCCTAAAAGACACAACTCCATCACAAGTTAAAACTTTTTGTAATTTGTTTCCAAAGTAAAAGTTATATTGCAAAACAAAAGGTTGGGCTGATACAAGTATAAATCGTATCAGTTCTCAGATGCTAACGCTCAAAAAGTTTTTGCAACATAAATATTGAACACGGCAGTTACTTTAGTTCCCTCGACTAGAGCGACATGCTGCCTATTCCTGAGTGTTAAATTATTCCATTTTGATGATATTATTTTACAAAAATTAGGAGTAGACCTTGTGGCATTTACGATGAATAAATTCTTTAAGTTATCTGTTAAATATTTAACAGCTATTACAGTAATAATAACGGTTCTTCCATTACCAGTTAAAGCATCTACATTTTTAGTAAATGAACGCGCTCTTTTAGGAGGTAATGATCAAGTTGATTGGGGAAGTTTAGGTAAAGTCTTCAATCCCTCTGCGCCTGACTTTTCTGTTTTTTTACCTAACTCTTTTTCAGCAACATCCCAAAGCGGTTTAGGCTTAGATGTAAATATAACTCCAGCTAAGAATCCTCAGATTACTCCACCGTTTATCTTTCAAACGTTACCTCCACCTGGCATTCGGACTAACTTCGCTCAAGGAGATTTTATTCTCTTTGGAGGTATAAACCCAACAGGATTTCAACCTCTTCCTCCTGGCGCTCCTGATCCTCGGACTCAGGGGAACGGAGGCCCTTTGAGCATTAGTTTTGCCCAGCCAGTTTATGGTGCTGGTACTCAGATAGCTGTAGATATTAGTAATTTAGAAGTTGAAACTTTTATCAACGCTTTTGATAGCAGCAATAACTTGTTGGGTAGTTTCTCAGTTCTCAGTACTTCGTCGCTAGCATTAGATAACTCGGCAGTATTCTTGGGGATTCGTAGTGATACTGCAAACATCTCACGACTCGTTTTTAGCAGTTCTGCTCCACAATACGCCTTGGCTATTAATCAGGTAAGTATTGTTGCAGCTCCTGAACCAAGTTTGACCTTAGCGATATTAGCTTTTGGTATTTCAGGTGCTGTTTTGAAACTACGCCAACGTTCTTGGCCAAATAATTGCTAATTTTTTATTCCCCACTCCCTACTCCCCGGTCACTTAGATAATTTCAAGAATCAAATACGATTCCTATATTCACCTCCAGTGATAAGCAAGCGTAGAATCCAGTTTGCTTAAAGGAAAAGGGAAAAGGTAACTTGAAACATCCAGCCCTTTTCTTAGATCGCACTCTTAGGTAAAGAATGCTTATCTGAACTGTATTGTCAACTAGGGGATAAGAACTAATTTAATCGGGATATTAGATAATTTATTTTCCGGAAATCGCCTAACAGTGATTGTAGTTAACGATTACCTAGCTTGTTTCTCGCCGGAGGCGAGTATCATTATCAATGAAGAATTATTTCGATGCTTCTACAGCGTCGAAATAATTTCTCATTGAATAAGCTTAATTTTTTGGACATACTCAAACTTCAGCCAGACGCAAGGTTTACATAATTCTTACTTTTAGCCAAATTCAAGTAAATGTCATACAAAGAATTAGAACACATCATAGACGCGAAGATACAAAAAGCTATACGGAAGCACGAGATTATAGTTGCTTTTATTAGTAGTATTATTGGCTTAATTTTTCTAGTGGGTTTGTTTCATGCTATTTTGCTTAACCACACTCAAATTCAATCATATTGCTTGAGATGATTACTGGTTGCGTTGAATAGGTTTTTATGAACAAAAATTTTTTAATGTCTGTAACATTAATCAAAGTTATACATATTTTTTGTCAAAATGAATTTTACTAGGGAGAATAAAAATAATAGCAGGGCTATATTAGTCTTATTTTTGACTGTATTTATAGACTTGCTCGGCTTCGGAATTATCCTGCCGATACTGCCTTTGTATGCTGAACAATTCGGGGCAAAAGCTAATGAAGCGACACTACTTGTAGCTGTTTATTCTTTAATGCAATTCTTATTTGCACCATTATGGGGTAAATTTAGCGATCGCTACGGTCGTCGTCCAATTTTATTACTCACTTTATTAGGTTCTGTAATTGCATACGCTGGGTTAGGTTTTGCCAACTCATTGGGTATTTTATTTATTGCTCGTAGTCTTGCCGGGATTATGGCAGGCAATATTGCTACTGCTCAGGCGTACATAGCAGATATTACCACGCCAGCTAATCGAGCTCGTGGCATGGGCATAATCGGAGCAGCTTTTGGTCTTGGCTTTATTCTCGGCCCAGCTATTGGAGGTATTCTGATCGGGTCAGATCGAGACAACGCTAACTTTCATCTACCATCGTTGTTCGCAGCCGGATTATCTTTATTGGCATTGCTTTGTGCTTTGATATTACTTCCAGAATCTCTAAATTCTGAGACTAAAGCCAAAATCCAAACTCATCGCTACCGTCAGCGACGGCTGAACTTGCTACAACTGTCACAACGTCCACAGTTTTGCTTGCTTGCTGGCATCTACTTTTTTGTTACCTTTGCTGTTGCGTCTATGGACTCTACATTAGCTTTATGGTCTAAGCAGCAATTAAACTGGGGCCCTCAACAGACTAGTTATCTTTTTGCCTTCATGGGGATTGTTAGCACAATCATTCAAGGAGGACTGATCGGATTTCTCAAGAAATACTTCGGTGAAATAAGGTTACTTATCTTGGGGATATTAGGGTTAGGTTTAGGATTACTGTTAATTGGATTCTCACAAAGCTTAATTTTATTGTTGATTGCTACCACGCTTGTAGCATGGGGAATTAGTGTTAGCCAACCAATATTGAACAGCCTGATTTCCCAAATGACAGCCCCAGAAGAACAAGGACAAATATTAGGTATTGCTAGTTCTTGCTCTGCGTTGGCACGGATTGGTGGCCCAATCTGGGCAGGGCTGAGTTTTATGAGATTTGGGAGTTCTGCTCCTTTTTTGAGTGGATTTTTAGTAATACTAGTAGCTTTGACTCTTAGTTTGCGAGTAACAAAAAGTGCATCTGAACCCAACACAGAACGTATCGCCTGACAATCTTGATTTCAAAGCTTAATATTTTTTTGAAACAGCCTTGTATTAAAGATTTTTAATCCCAAATCTAAAATTTAAAATTTAAAATCTAAAATTACTATGACTGGTCGTCGAGTATTATTTTTAGGCATCTTTGTAAGCATCCTCCTTACCTACGCAATTTGGGTAGGTGGGAGCATTCCTGCAAGCATCACCAAACTTCCTGACCAAGGATTAAACTGGTATTACTGGAAACTTCCCCAACCTACCTTTTGGAGTCGGGCGACGGCTTGGGGAATGTACCTTGGGCATCAGTTTAGCATCTGGGGGTGTATCTTGTGGGCGCAGCGATCGCAGTTGAAATACAAATCAGCGTTGCACCCGATTAACTACCTCATGCTTGCTATTAATGGTGCATTCATCGCTTTACACTTTCTCCAGACTTATATTTGGTACGATGCTCTAGCTCAAGATACCTCAATTTGGGCTTCTCAAGGTGCGGTTGTCCTCCTACTGGTGTTCGTACTGATTTTGGAAACGCCTCGACGCGGTTTGTTTTTTGGTAATTCTGTTCCCTTTCATCAACAGTTTTTGCAAATTATCAAGCTGTACCACGGCTACTTTTTCTCCTTCGCCGCTATCTACACCTTCTGGTATCATCCAATGGAAGCGACTTTAGGGCATTTGATTGGTTTTCTCTATATGTTCTTGCTTCTGCTTCAATCGTCGTTAATATTCAACCGCACTCATGTAAACCGTTGGTGGACATTTACTTTAGAAATTTCAGTATTATTACATAGTGTTATCGTATCTTTTGTTTTAGGACAAAGCAAGTGGCCAACATTTCTTTTTGGTTTTCTTGGCATTTTAGTACTTACTCAACTCCACGGTTTACCTGTAAGTATCTGGACTAAACGTACTATCTACGGAGTTTTTTTAGTGAGTGTAATCGCCGTTTATGGATTGACTGAACGCGGCTTGGGCAGAATTTACGAAGTAACCTATATTCCTTTGATTGAGTTTGGGCTAGTTGGCGTAATTTACTTAATCTTCCTGCTCATCTTATGGACAATTTCTCGTTTAAAGGTTGTTTAAAAAGTAGTTGGCTGTGATTTTAGGCACTAAAGGACTTTTTGGCGTTAAAGCTAAAGCATCGCGGCACAATTGTTTTTATATTTTCCATTAATGAATTTAGGGGCTTGTATCATGAGTCGTTTTCGGTCAAAGTAGCTTTGTCGTACCACTTCGTGGAAGCAAGCTAGCAAAAGCGTCTCGTAGAGAAGTGCGGGCTACGCCAACGCATTTGTTATTTCGGGGTACTCATTTGTTATTTCGGGGTACTCATTTGTTATTTCGGGGTACTCATTTATTATTTCGGGGTACTCATTTGTTATTTCGGGGTACCCATTTGTTATTTCGGGGTACTCATTTGTTATTTCGGGGTA